>JAFRXC010000053.1 GCA_017437825.1 Bacteroidales bacterium | reverse complement strand
GGTAGAGCAATGGACTGAAAATCCATGTGTCGCCGGTTCAACTCCTGCCAACACCACACAAAAATAGCTTCCAGGTTTTTGGAAGCTATTTTTTTGCGGTGTAAATTCCAAATTGAGGGGCGTACCCCTCAAACTCCCTGAATCGGGCTTCGCCCTCCGAAAAACCGTATCCGAGGTCTGCCAGAGGACACGAGGACATTATTCGTGAGTGGCGAGGCGCTGGGCGGCAAGGGATTCGTACTTGGTGCCGGAGCGGCCGTAGTTGGCGTAGGGGTAGATGGAGATGCCTCCGCGGGGGACAAAGAATCCGGTCACCTCTATATATTTAGGATCCATCAACTTTATGAGGTCCTTCATAATGACGTTGATGCAGTCTTCGTGAAAACCGCCGTGGT
Organism: Bacteroidales bacterium; assembly: GCA_017437825.1. Lineage (GTDB taxonomy): Bacteria > Bacteroidota > Bacteroidia > Bacteroidales > UBA932 > Cryptobacteroides. Next base: position 14,764 of record JAFRXC010000053.1, on the reverse strand, counting down.
TGCGGAAACTGAAAAGATACAGTTTGAGACTCTTGCTCTCTACCATACGCTTGTCAGGAATGTAGGATATGCGGATCTCTGCAAAGTCAGGCTGTCCGGTGATGGGGCAGAGCGTGGTGAACTCGGGGCAGTTGAAACGCACCCAGTAATCATTATCCTGATGCTGGTTCTCGAAACTCTCCAGAACTTCCGGGGAATAGTCCTCTTTGTAGACGGATTTTCCGCCAAGGGCCTTGAGGCCTTCTTCTTTCCTGTCGTTATGCATATTGGGCGTTGTTTTCTTTTTTCTTTATGATACGTACAATGAAAGCGGTGAGCGGAAGCACCACCACCTCGTAGAGAGTCTTGCAGATTACCTGCGTAAGTACAAGCGAGAGAATTCCTTTGAAAGGCATTATTCCGACAAATACCATCGGGAAGAAAATGAGGGAATCTACGGCTTCTCCGCCAAGTGAAGAGAGTATGGCTCTCCATCCGAAACCCTTGTCCCCGGACTTTTCCTTCATCTTGCTCATTATCCTGGCATTGACGGTGGAACCTGCAAAGAAAGCCAGCAGGGAAGCCACGGCGGTGCGGGGAGCAAGGCCGAACAGGGAATTGAAAGAATCGCTGAGGGAACGGTTGTCTTCGTAAAGAGGAGCCGGAAGCATAGTGACCAAACCGGCCATCAGGCTTACGAACAGGCTCATAATGAAGCCCATAATTATGACCCTCATAGCTGCCTTGTAACCATATATCTCGGTAAGACAGTCATTTACGATATAGGAAATAGGGAAAATCAGAATTGCTCCTGAAAGCTGCAGCGGCAGGGATCCTACCTGCCAGGTCCGTGGTACGAACAGATTTGAAGATACGAGGCATACGCAGAATATCACTGCGAGCCATACATAGGTAGTAGAATGTTTCATAATTTCTTGTTTTTATAGTGGTACCAAGCACACTTGATTCAGTATTTTACCGAATCGCACTGCAAAAATAGCAATTAGTTCCAAATTTTCTTTATTTTTGCTTAATCCATTAACTAATAATAGAAATGAAACTTGACGGAAGAAGAGAAAGTTCCAATGTAGACGACCGCAGAGGCCGTTCTACCGCCGCCACCGTTGGCGGAATAGGACTAGGTGGAATCATCATCGTCGGACTCATATCCCTGCTTTTGGGAAAGAACCCCCTGCAGGCGCTTCAGACAGTCCAGGAAATCCAGAACAGCCTTGGCGGAGTGGAGTATTCCAGCCCTGACAGCAACTGGCAGCCCAGTGAGCAGGAGCAGGAACTGGCACAGTTCTCCAGCCGTATCCTCGCAGGAACAGAAGACGTCTGGACTGAGATTTTCAAGAAGAACGGCAAGACCTACACACCCCCGAAGCTCGTGCTTTATACCGATGCCATCCAGACAGGTTGCGGCGGTGGCCAGGCTTCAATGGGCCCGTTCTACTGCAGCGCGGACCAGTGTGTTTACCTTGACCTTTCTTTCTTTATGAATATGCGCAAGCAGCTGGGCGCTGACGGAGATTTCGCATACGCTTACGTAATTGCGCACGAGGTGGGACATCACGTAGAGAACCTTCTCGGAACCCTTCCCAGCATACACCGCCAGATGAGCGCCGCAAGGTCGGACAGGGAAAAGAACCAGCTGAGCGTACGCCTGGAGCTCCAGGCCGACTTCTATGCCGGAATATGGGCATATTACGACAACCAGTTCTTCTCTTCCATAGAGCCGGGTGACATTCAGGAAGCTCTTGATGCAGCTGAAAAGATCGGAGACGACTATCTCCAGAAGCAGGCTTACGGCAGAACCGTACCGGACGCCTTCACGCACGGAACTTCTGCACAGAGGGAAAAATGGCTCAAGAGGGGTATGACCGGAGATTTGTCACTTGGTGACACTTATTCCATCCCTTACAACAGCCTTTAGGATGCCTCAGGCGCCGATGCGCAGTTTGTGCTCGACGTACTGAATCAGCTCCACCAGACTTTTGTCGTCCTTTGCTATCAGGTTTATGATGCAGAGGACGCCTTTTTTTATCTCTATGCTCATCATGCGCATAGGGGAGCCGTCTTCGCAGTATGCCTCGAAGCCGTATGCCTTGCGGCCGTTGAAGGGCCATTCGTAGATGGGGTCTTCATCTTCAGGGTCGTCCTGGTCGAATCCCACCATATCGGCATAGTTGGCGAAAGCCTGGTCTGCGGCGGTGGTGTCTTCAGGCATAGGGCCTACGTAGATGTCCACGAGGCCTTCGTCAGTCTCTTTTGCCGGGTTGGGGAGATATGCCTCCAGGTGGGTTATTTCAGCCCCGGATTCGTCCTTGAAACTGTCCTGCGAGCAGTTCCACCCCTGGGGCATGGGGAGAGTGATCTTGTATGCCATAGAATTCATCAATATTTATCCTTCAAGTATCTGAGCTGCGGCGTTCTTTGTGTCCACCTTCTCTATTATTCGTTCCAGGATGCCGTCCTGGTCAAAGATGAAGGTGCGTCTCAATGTGCCCATGGTGGTCTTTCCGTACATCTTTTTCTCCCCCCAGGCTCCGAAATCCTGAAGCATCTGCAGGGAAGTGTCTGCAAGCAGCCTGAAGGGCAGCTCGTACTTTGCCCTGAATCCGGAGTGGGACTTGGAACTGTCCTTGCTCACACCCACTACGTTGTATCCCGCGGCTGTAAGCTCGGCATAGTTGTCCCTGAAACTGCAGGCCTCGGCCGTACAGCCGGATGTGTTGTCCTTGGGGTAGAAATAAATAATGGTCTTGCGGCCGTTTCCGATGAACTCATCCGACCTTACCATATTCCCGTCCTGGTCCATGACCTCGAATGACGGCATTTTGTCTCCTATCTTTAGCATATCACAAATTTAATCAAAAACTGCCTTTGGCAAATAATTTGCGATTATCTTTGTCGAAAGAAAGAACGATGACAAAAAAACTGCTTTTGTTATTGCTAATCGCATTAATCCCGACGGGTGCATTCTGCCAGGCGCAGAAATGCACCCTCAGCGGTTATGTGAAGGATTCCGGTTCCGGAGAAGTGATCATTGGAGCAGTTGTCAACCCGGTGGGGTCAAGCATGGGAGCCGTCACCAATGCGTACGGCTTCTATTCATTGGAAGTCCCGGCAGGAAGCTACAACATAGCCTGTTCATCCCTCGGCTTCGCTGCCGACACCCTCAAGATGAACATCACTTCCAATCTCCGCCACGACTTCCTCCTCTCCCAGATGAGCCTTTCCCTTGACGGTGCAAAGGTTACGGCGGAGTCCAAGCGTGACCGCCTCCTCCGCCCTGAAATGGGCCTCGCCAACGTTACGGGAGACCTCGCAAAGCGCATCCCCGTCATCTTCGGAGAGACGGACATCATAAAAGTCATACAGATGATGCCGGGCGTGCAGTCCCCGAGCGAAGGCTCAACGGGCTTCGTAGTGCGCGGCGGCGCCGTGGACCAGAACCTCATCCTGATGGACGAGGCCCCTGTATACAACGTAGGCCACTTCATGGGCTTCTTCTCCGTCTTCAACAACGACGCCGTCAAGACCGCTGACCTGTACAAGGGAGACATAGCCCCCAAGTACGGAGGCAGGCTATCCTCGCTCCTGGACGTCCATACAAAGGACGGCAACATGCAGAAGATCGGAGGCTCGCTGAGCATAGGCCTCATCTCCTCCAAGGCCCTTATTGAGGGACCCATAGTCAAGGACAAGGCCAGCTTTATGATAGCCGCTAGGCGAACCTACATAGACCTGTTCTTCCCGCTCTTCGGAGACCTGAAGGGCGACAAGCTGTTCTTCTACGACCTCAACGCAAAGGCCAACTGGATAGTGGGGGAGAACGACAGGCTTTACCTGAGCGTCTTCAGCGGGCACGACATATTCGGTATGCACAACAAGGACATCACCGACATAGACATGGAGGTGGACTTTGCCAACAACACCCAGTCCCTGCGCTGGAACCACGTCTTCTCGCCCAAGCTCTTCTCCAACTTCACTCTCATCAACTCCAAGTACGACTACGGAATGCAGCTGCTGTACTCGGCGGCCGACATAGACTTCCTGTCCCACCTTACCAGCCAGAGCGCCAAGGCCGATTTCACCTGGTTCGCCAACTCCCGCAACACCGTCTCCTTCGGTATGCAGGGAACCTACTACGTGATAAGCCCTGCCGAACTGTCGCCCAGGTCCGACGGCATCTTCAGCGAATACAAGTACCCTTCTACCAATGCGACCGAACCTGGCGCATACATACAGAACGAACAGAAGGTCACCGACGCCATATCGCTGCGCTACGGCCTACGCCTTTCGTATTTCGCAACCCTGGGAGAGCGCCAGCAGAGGTATTACAACCCCGACCATACTCCGGGTGTCGTAAAGGAATTCGGGAAAGGGGAGAAGATAAAGGACTGGTTCAGCCTTGAGCCGCGTTTCTCATCGTCCTTCAACATCACCCCGTCAATGTCCCTCAAGGCGGCCTACAGCAGGAACGTCCAGTACATCCAGCAGGCTGTATTCAGCATTTCTGGCTCTCCTATGGACATCTGGTTCACGGCCTCGCCTACAATAGAGCCCCAGATTTCAGACCAGTTCTCAGTGGGCGTCTTCAAGAACTTCGCGAACGACGCGGTGGAGACCAGCCTGGAGATGTTCTACAAGAACAACAAGAACACCATAGACTTCAAGGACCATCCCAACGTTATCATGAACGAGGATATGGAGGCCGAACTCCGTTCAGGGCGTTCATATGCCTACGGCGCTGAGTTTATGGTCAAATATGACAAGGACAACTTCAACGGATGGGTAGGATACACCTTCTCCCAGTCCAAATACGTGATTCCGGAGATAAACGACGGCAAACCGTACGATTCGCCCACCAACCACAAGCACAGCGTGTCGGTAGTGGGATCTTACGACATCACTCCGCGTCTTTCAGTCTCTGCAGACTGGATATATTATAGCGGTGCGCCCACCACATTCCCGTCGGGAGTGTATGAGATAAACGGCACCCGCATCCCGCTCTATTCCGACCGCAACTCTGACCATTTCCCCGATTATCACCGAATGGACCTCTCGCTGACGCTGCACAGCGGGCGCGTGCCCAAGGGCGAGCGCTGGCACAGCGAGTGGAACCTGTCTGCATATAACCTGTATGCCAGGCACAACGCCTGGTCCCTGGATTTCCAGTATGACCCCAGCGGAGAACTGCAAGCCAAGAAGTACTATCTGTTCAAGATAGTGCCGTCCCTTTCCTACACTTTGACTTTCTAGGCAATGAACAAGATATCACGCATATTCATCTGGCTGGCCGCGGCCGTCTGTGCAGTCTCCTGCGTGGACGACTTCACGCCGGATGTCAAGGAGGCGCCGGAGCCCCGGCTGGTGATAGACGGCCTGCTGACCACGGAGCCTGCGGCGCACCGCGTGCGCCTTTCCATGTCGGCTCCTTTCGGCACGCCTTCGTCCCAGATTCCTGTAGTATCGGGGGCTGGCGTGAGCATATGGGACGGAGAGAAGCGCGTGACATTGCAGGAAGACCCCGGCACAGGCTGCTACTACACTCCTGAAGACTATTTCGGCCAGGAGGGCAGAACCTACCGCCTGGACGTGGAGGTGGATCTGGAAGGGGAGCGCAGGCATTACAGCGCTGAGGATGTGATGCCTCCTAAAGGAATCCGCGCGGACGCGATGGACTATTACAAGATGGCAGATTCTGTGTGGATGTTCACCATCTGGGGGCAGGACCTTCCGGGCATAGCCAGCCACTACGCCGGAGAACTGGTGGTACACGACCGCCGGCTTCCTGTAGGGCAGTGGGTGTTCATTGACGGCCTCTCAATGTTCGACGGCAACTATCTGTTTGCAGGAGAATACCTCCCATATCTGGTATCAGACCTGATTCCTTCTGAAGAGCCGCTGACACCGCTGGTGGAGGGGGATAAGGTGACGCTGCGTTTCTACTCCCTGTCTGACTTCTTCTACAGTTGGATACTGGCAATGACAAACGAGACCACCGCCCGGATTCCGATGCTGTCGTCCCAGCCGGCCAATCTGCCGAGCAACGTGAAAGGGGACACGGAAGTGATGGGCTCCTTTATGGCAGCCGACCTTACCACAATCACCGTTGAGGTGAAAAACCCGGAGAGAACCCGGGAAGAGATGCTAAGGGACCATCTTCCGCCTGGCTATCTTATACCCGGCGGCGGCTATTAGAATCGACATCAAAGGCGAAATCAAATTGAAGAAACAGTAAGGCAGGTACTCCAGGGTAGGCACCTTGAGTACCGTGGACTGCGTCATTCCGCAGGAATTCCAAGGAATGAGCACGGAGGTCACCGTCGCCGAGTCTTCTGCAGAGCGGCTCAGCAGCCGGGATTCATAGCCTTTGTCTTCAAAGAGTTTCTTGTATAGGCTGGTGGTCAGTATAATGGAAAGATACTGGTCACCGGCCACCAGGTTTGAGAAAATGCCGGTAGCAACCGTAGAAGCCACAAGCGAGGTGCGTCCCTTGATATGCCTTGTGAGGGCGTCCGTCAGACTCTGGATCATTCCGCTTCCCTTGAGTGTGCCTCCGAAAGCGGCGGCGCAGAAAATCAGGAATATGGTGCTCATCATTCCGTTCATACCCTTTGTCTGCACCAGCGTGTCCAGGGCATCGTATCCGGTTTCTATGGAAGTGTTTCCGTAAATGGATATGAAAACGCCTTTGAAGCTGTTGCCTCCACCTATCGCATCTATGATGTCAGGCTGGGCGATGAGCGCCGTAACGGCTGCGAGCGCGGCCGCAATGGAGAGCGTTATCATTGCCGGGAGCCTGCGTGCGATGAGGATTCCGGTGATGACAGGAACCAGCAGCAGCCACCCCGAAATGTTGTAACTGCTCTTGAGCGCCTGGCTGAAATCTGCCGCCATAACCGGGCTTCCTCCCTTATGTACTAAGCTGGCTATCAGGAAGATAATGCAAGCTATGGAGATGGAGGGAATGGTGGTTATGAGCATATACCTGATATGCGTGAAAAGGGGAGTCTCCGTCACCGAAGACGCCAGCACCGTGGTGTCTGACAGGGGGGAGATCTTGTCTCCGAAATATGCTCCCGAGATGATGGCGCCCGCCGTCCATCCCGGGGAGAATCCCAGCGCCATACCTATTCCGATAAACGCTGTGCCTATGGTTGCGACCGTAGTCCAGGAACTGCCCGTCATAAGCGATACAAGAGCGCAGATGAGGCACACTGCCAGGAGGAATATCTTGGGCGAAAGCACCTTGAGTCCGTAATATATGAGGGTGGGGACAATCCCGCTCACCATCCACGTTCCGGCCACGGCGCCAATCAGGAGCAACACTATGATAGCCGTTCCGATAGACTTGATATTGTCTGCTATAGCACCCTCCAGACTGCTCCAAGGCACTTTATAACCCAGCATGGAGATGGCTATCACCACGCCCGAAGCCAGGAGCAGGGCCACCTGGCTGCCCCCGTCAAGGGCGTCTGCCCTGAAGAAGCGGACCACCGCGAACAGCAGGCCCACCAGTACGAGAAGCGGTATCAGGGATACGCCGGCGCTGATTCTCTTGTTACCCATAAATGATTATTCCCATCAAATATAATAATTCCTATATTTGTAACTGCTTTACGGTTGTACAAAAATGCTGAACCTTCTATATGTAATCCTCTGCGGCATAGCCTTGCCTGTGGGAGGGGTCCAGATGCAGTATATGTGGAGGAACCAGCTCGGGGACATCTACTCCCTGGGCCTTGGAAGCGCCGCCTGCCTTGGCGCCGCAACCGCCACAATGACAGGATGGTGCTCCCTCACCGTAGGAGCCTTCATCTGCCAGGCAATCTGCACCCTCATCGTGGGAATAGTGACTTTGAAGATCAGCACCAGCCGCCTCATCACCTTCGGAATCATATTCGGTACCTTCATAGGCTCATTGGGAACCATTGTGGTGACCAACGCCCCCACCGGCGACCTTCTGAAACAGTATTACCTCTGGGGCGCCGCCAATTTCAACCTTGAAGGGGTAACCACCCTGGACATCATAGTCAGCCTTGCCCTGTTTGCCGGCGGCATCATTACGGCCCTGGCTGCCGCAGGGCCCCTTACAAGGCACTTCAAGGAGGAGATAGAGCTTTCAAACCTGGCCAAGTCCGGAATCCTGTGCATGATCTCCCTCCTGGTTACATCCGTCGTAAGCATTTGCGGTACCGTAGGCTTTGTATCCCTGGCCATCCCCAACCTGTCCAGGGTGATAAGCAAGAGCAAGGACATCCGGACGCATTACCTGCTGAGTTCGGCAATGGGAATAGCCTTGTTGCTGATTACTTATGTGGTGGTGACATATTGCAACTTCGGCGTATACCTTCCTGTAAGCGCCACTATGAGCCTTATCGCACTTCCTCTAGTAATTTTCCTTTTTACCAGAAAATAATTATATTTGAATGTTAATTTAAACCAATTGAAATGAAAAAATTAATCGCAATCCTTGTAGCAGCGCTTGCTTTCGCTGCTGTAGCTTCAGCTCAGCCACGTGCATTGGGTGTACGTGCCACATACGGAGGAGAACTCTCCTATCAGCATTCAATGGGTGGAGCCAATTTCCTTGAGGCTGACCTCGGTTTTGCTGTTCACAACGGCTTTGTCCTGACTGGAATTTATGATTTCGTTCTCGGACAGTCCGGCGGATTCTCCGTATATGCAGGACCTGGTGCTCAGATCGCTTTCTGGGACACTCCGGATTATAGCGGAATAGGACTTGGAGTTGCAGGACAGTTCGGACTCGAATATATGTTCCCTGTTCCCGTTGCAATTTCCCTTGACTGGCGTCCTCGTTTCGACTTCATCCACGAAGGCTTCGGATATTCAAGCATTGCACTGTCGCTGCGTTATGTCTTCTAGCAGATCATAACCCAACAATAAGACTTAAAAAAATCTCGGGATACTCTATTTGAGAATCTCGAGATCTTTTTTCAACATTATCTTGGGTTCCATCAGGGAAACTTTCTGGAAAAGCAATACCCTGTTTCCCAGGGAAAGATGGACTTTGTCTTCGTGTTTTCCTTTCCTCCACCATTTGTAGAATCCTACAGGGTCGTTCTCGAAAGGAATCTTTGCTTTAATGCCTGTGCTGTATCCGGGATAGTCGATAATCATCTGCAGGCCCATAAACTTGCGGTAGTAGTCCGGATCTGCCCTGCGGAGCTTGCTCATAAGCGGCATATAGACCTCTATCTGATTGACTTGCAGAGTTTTCTCCTTGATGATGAGTTTGTGGATCAGCACTGGATCTGCGTTAAGCCAAGCCCCGACCTTCATAGTTTGAGGGCCGTTTTCGGTTTCCAGAGTAAGCTCGTCAGCAGAGTAGTAAATCTTCTCCGGATCAAGAGGGAATAGTTCCTCTGAGGGCATACAAGCAGGTTAATAATTATGGCTAAAACATACAAATTTAATAAAAATTCTTAAATTTAAAGCGCTCTAGCCTGATTTTTTATGCAAATCGTCAAATGTAACTTCTCGGGAATCTACCGTCAGGAAGATTTTATGGACGGTACGGTCCTGGATTTCTCCGGCCTGGAAGAGACTCGCTGCTACTGCAGCAGGAGTTCCGCCGACATCATCCGTGCTGCCCTGGCTCCGTACGGTCCCGGCGGGCTGCACTGGCTGGACAGCGGGGACTATCACTATGTGTCACTGTTCATCCAGGAGATGATTGACGAGCCCTATTCGCTGGTCCTTTTCGACCATCACCCCGACGACCAGGCAGGGGCCTTCGGGCAGGAACTGCTCAGCTGCGGAAGCTGGGTTTCCGAAGTCCGACGCCTCAAGAACTGGAGGCAGAGCGCGGACAGTGTCTATATCTCCATAGACAAGGATGTCCTTTCCAGGGATTTCGCCCGTACAGACTGGGACCAGGGGGATATGACCCTTGACGAACTCTTTGCTTCCATAAGGGATATCTCATTGAGTCACAGGATAATAGGTGTTGATATATGTGGCGAGCCCTCACCCCTTGGCGACACTTGTTCAGAAGATGTTAGTATTAATTCAAAAACAAACCGGCTGATCCAGGATTTTTTGCTAAATTTACCTGGTTTTGAATTACATACTAACAAACTATAATGGAATCAGAGAATATACTTAAAACTTGTTTGCATGACAGGCACGTTGCCCTGGGAGCCCTGATGAGCCCCTTCGCCGGCTTCGACATGCCCATCAGATATTCCGACATCACTGACGAGCACCTGGCAGTCAGGAAGGACGTGGGAGTCTTTGACGTATCCCATATGGGAGAGATCTTCGTCTGCGGCCCTGACGCCGAAAAGTTCATCAACCACATCTTCACAAATGACATCCGCGGATACAAGCCCGGCAAGATCCTCTACGGAATGATGCTTTACCCTGACGGGGGAGTAGTGGATGACCTTCTGGTATACCGTGAGTTCACTCCGGACCATTTCCTGCTGGTGGTCAACGCCTCCAATATCGACAAGGATTACCGTCATATTTGCGAATGCGCCGCAGGCTATGACGTAAAGATAGACAACCAGTCCGCAGTATGGGGACAGGTGGCTGTCCAGGGCCCCAGGGCCGAGGAAGTGGTTACCAAGGTTCTCGGAATTGACTGCGCAGCCCCTCTGGGATTCTACGAGTACTGCAACTCCACCTGGAACGGCAAAAGGCTCATCGTCAGCCGCACAGGCTACACTGGTGAGGATGGATTCGAGCTCTACACCACGCTGGAAGGCACCTGCGAGATCTGGGACAAGCTCATCGCCGCGGGCGTGAAGCCCTGCGGACTCGGCTGCAGGGACACCCTGCGCTTCGAGGCCGGCCTCCCGCTGTACGGTGACGAGCTCAGCGAGACCATCTCCCCCATAATGGCAGGCCTCGGAATGTTCTGCAAGCTTGACAAGGAAGAGTTCATCGGCCGTGATGCTCTGGCTGCCCAGAAGGCTCAGGGCACCGCCAAGAAGCTCGTGGGAATTGAGATTGAGGACAGGGCCATACCTCGCGCAGGCTACCCTGTAGAATTGGAGGACGGCACACAGGTGGGCGTCGTAACCACCGGTTATCACTCCATTTCGCTTGACAAGAGCATATGCTTCGCCCTCGTCGACACCAAGTTCTCCGCCCTGGACACCCCGCTCTGGATACGCATCCGCAAGAAGGTGTTCCCCGGAAAGGTGGTAAAAAAGAGATTCTATCAGACAAACTATAAAAAATAAACAGATATGAGCAAGATCATTGACGGACTCTATTACAGCGAGTCACACGAATGGGTTAAGGTAGAAGGCGACATCGCCGTTGTCGGCGTTACCGATTACGCCCAGGCCGAGATGGGAGACATCACTTACGTGGATGCTCCTGCAGAGGGCGACGAGTTTGACAAGGGAGAGGAATTCGGCGCTCTCGAGAGCGTGAAGGCCTCCTCCGATATGTACTGCCCTGTATCGGGAGAGGTTGTAGAAGTCAACCAGGATGTGGTGGACGCTCCCGAGAAGGTAAACGAAGACGCCTACGGCGCCTGGATCATCAAGGTTAAGATGAGCGACCCTGACGAGCTTTCAGCCCTGATGGATGCCGCCGCCTACAAAGCATTAACCGACAAGTAATGGCCGGATTCTGCTATTTCCCTCATACAGAGGAAGATATCCGCGAGATGCTGCGCAAGATCGGGGTGAATTCCCTGGACGACTTGAATAGCGACATCCCTGCGGATTTCGTTTATAAGGGGGAGTATGACCTTCCTGACGCCCTCAGCGAGCAGCAGGTAAGGGACTTCTTCCAGGGCCTTGCCTCAAAGAACACAGTCCTCAAGGTGTTCGCCGGCGCAGGGGCCTACGACCATTACACCCCTTCCGTAATCCCGTACATCACATCACGCTCTGAATTCCTGACGGCCTACACTCCGTACCAGTGCGAGATATCACAGGGCACCCTGCGCTATATCTTCGAATTCCAGAGTATGGTATGCGCCCTCACCGGGCTGGACGTGGCCAACGCGTCAATGTACGACGGCCCCACCGCGGCAGCCGAGGCAATGCGTATGTGTGTGGCCTCCGCGCGCAAGAAGAACACCGTCCTCCTTTCTGAGGGACTGCTTCCCAACGTGCGCAAGGTGGTGGAGACCTATGCCAAGTATTCGGGCATCAAACTGGAGTACATCGTCCTGAAGGACGGCCGCACCAGCCTTGACAGCCTCAAGGAGCTCCTCAAGAGCGGCGACGTAGCAGGCGCCATCGTGCCCGGCATCAACCGCCTGGGCATAATCGAGGACCTTGGCGGCTTTGCCGATGCCCTCCACGAGGCTGGCGCCCTCCTGGCCCAGTACTGCGACCCTTCAGCGCTGGCAGTGCTCAAGACCCCGGCCGAGTGGGGAGCCGACATAGCAGTGGGAGACGCCCAGACCCTGGGCATTCCGCTGTGCTATGGAGGCCCTTACGTAGGCTTCATGGCCTGCACACAGGCGCATATGCGCAAGCTTCCCGGCAGGATCGTGGGCGAGGCCCGCGACAGCGAGGGACGCCGCTGCTTCGTGCTGACCCTCCAGGCTCGCGAGCAGCATATCCGCCGCGAGAAGGCCACATCAAACATCTGCTCTAACCAGTCCCTGATGGCCCTCTGGGTAACAGTTTACCTGTCACTGATGGGTCCTGAAGGAATGAAGAAGGTCAACGACCTCAGCTATGCAGGTGCCCACTACCTCTATGACAAATTGCTTGAGACGGGCAAGTTCCGCAAGGTGAGCGACGCTCCTTTCCTCAAGGAATTCGCCCTCGAGCCTCTGGTTGACGCAAAGGCGCTTCAGAACGTCCTCTGCGAGGCCGGCTTCTTCGGCGCCCTCATCACCGAAGAAGGCTACGTCACTTTCTGCGTCACTGAAAAACGCACCAAGGAAGAAATAGATGCTATGTTGGACGTAATTAAGGAGGTGAAGTGATGAAATACTACGATAAACTCATATTCGAGCTCTCCAAGGACGGCCGTTGCGGCTACAGCCTGCCTGCAGCCCAGTTCAAGGGCGGCACTGACCAGATAGCCTCCGGCCTCAAGAGAGAGAAGCCCGCCTTTCTGCCCCAGGTGAGCGAAGTGGACGTGGTTCGCCACTACACCAACCTGTCTCAGATGAACTTCGGCGTGGACACCGGATTCTACCCTCTGGGAAGCTGTACTATGAAGTACAATCCCAAGATCAACGAGGAGATTGCCGCAATGCCCGCATTCGGAGCACTGCACCCGCTCCAGCCTGAGTGCACCCTGGAGGGCGTCAAAGAGATATACGCAGCAATGGAGAAGTCCCTTGCCACCATCACCGGAATGAAGCACTTCACGTTCAAGCCTTGCGCAGGCGCGCACGGAGAACTCACCGGCCTGATGATAATGAGGGAGTACCATATGCGCAGGGGAGACACCGCCCGCGTAAAGGTGATAGTTCCAGACAGCGCCCACGGTACAAATCCCGCATCAGCCGCAGTGTGCGGCCTGCAGATAGTCGTGGTCAAGAGCAAGGCTGACGGCCTGGTAGATGTAGAGGATCTCAAACCGCTCCTCGGACCGGACGTCGCCGGTATAATGATGACCAACCCCAATACCCTGGGTTTGTTCGAGCGTGACATCAAGCAGATTGCCGCCCTGGTACACGAGGCCGGAGGCCTGTTGTACTATGACGGCGCCAATATGAACCCTCTGCTGGGCGTAGCGCGTCCCGGAGATATGGGATTCGACATAATGCACCTTAACCTGCACAAGACCTTCTCAACCCCTCACGGCGGCGGCGGTCCTGGCAGCGGCCCCGTGGGCGTATGCGAGAAACTCGGCGACATTGTCTCAGACCTGCAGACATCGGCCTTCAACGGCAATTTCGGGGTCATTCTGAGGGCTTATGCGTATATCCTGATGCTGGGCAGGCAGAACGTGAGAATGGCCGGAAAACTGGCCACTCTGAACGCCAACTACATCAAGGAAAGCCTGAAGGACGCCTACAAGCTCCCCATAGAGTCAGTATGCAAGCACGAATTCGTTTTCGACGGTCTCATCAATGACGGCGGAACCGAAGAGAAGCACGGCGCAACCACGCTTGACGTGGCCAAGCGCCTGCTGGACTACGGCTACCACGCTCCAACCATCTACTTCCCGCTGCTCTTCCATCAGGCAATGATGATAGAGCCCACCGAGACGGAGAGCAAGGAGACTCTGGATGCCTTCATAGACGTGATGCACAAGATTGCGGCAGAGGCTGCGGAAGATCCTGCAATACTGCAGGGCGCTCCGCACAACGCGCCCATCACCCGTCCTGACGAGACGGCGGCTGCAAGGAAGCCTATCCTGAAGTATCAGGACGAGGCTCTTCAAGGCTGAGAACCTTCACGCGTCCGTCCTCTACAGTGAATTTCACGTCGTAGGGACGGAACAGAACTGAATAGACCCTCCCGGGGGAGTCCTGGTAATGAGGACGCGGATCCTGGGAAAGCAACTGGGTGAGCGCCGAGGCTTCTTCGGCGCTCATTCTTTTGCGCAGCTCCTCGGGAAAATCCACCTCCAGCATGCTCCAGTCCAGGTCTGAGACGAAGCCGCAGCGGGCCTCAGGATGGCTGTCGGCGTAGCTGAGATAGGGTTTTATGTCGTAGACGGGAGTGCCGTCTGCGAGGTCTGCGCCTGATACGTAAATGATACAGTTAGAGAAATCTATGCTCTCTATCCTGACGCAGGAAAGGCCTATGGCGTTGGGATGGTAGGGAGACCTGGTGGCGAACACTCCCATACGGGCGTTGCCCCCGAGGCGCGG
>JAFRXC010000052.1 GCA_017437825.1 Bacteroidales bacterium | reverse complement strand
CCGCGGCCGCCTCTCCAGTCCTTCTTGGAAGGTCCGTCAACGGTCTTCTGGGTAGCGGTAGCTGCGTGAACGGTTGTCATAAGTCCGCGAACTATACCGAAGTTGTCATTGAGCACCTTTGAAAGAGGAGTAAGGCAGTTGGTGGTGCAGGAAGCGTTGGAGATGATGTCCTGTCCAGCATATGTCTTGTCGTTTACACCGTATACGAACATAGGGGTAGCGTCCTTTGAAGGAGCTGACATGATGACTTTCTTGGCGCCGGCCTCGATGTGCTTGCGTGCTTTCTCGTCAGTAAGGAAGAGTCCGGTAGACTCAACTACAACCTCTGCTCCAACCTCGTCCCACTTGAGGTTTGCAGGATCCATCTCAGCGGTGAGGCGGATCTTCTTTCCGTTAACTGTCATGCAGTTGCCCTCTACTTTGATGTCGCCCTCGAACTTGCCGTGTACTGAATCGTACTTGAGCATATATGCGAGATACTCAGGATCAAGAAGGTCATTGATTCCTACAACCTCGAAGTCATTGGGGAAATTCTCAACTGCTGCACGGAAAACCATACGGCCGATACGGCCAAATCCGTTAATACCAAGTTTAATCATTTTAAAAGAAAATTTTGTTAAAAATATTGAATAATAATTGTTTAAGCACTACTATCGGGAGCGTCTCCCAAATCCTCGCAAAATTATTAAAAAAAATAGTTATTTCATATATTTGCATAAACAAATCTACTATGAAAATTCTCATTACCAACGACGACGGATACAAGGCCCGCGGCCTGGAGGCCCTGGTGGAGATTATGCGTCCTTTCGGGGACGTCACAATCGTTGCCCCCAAATACCACCAGTCCGGTATGTCAATGGCTATATCGTTGGGTTTTAAGCGCATAGCTGTAAAGCAGTATGCGCCCGACAGCTGGTACCTGGACGGAACGCCTGCCAGTTGCGTCAAGTTCGGAATAGACAACATCCTGCTGGGCGACAAGCGCCCGGACGTAGTTGTCTGCGGTATCAACCACGGCTCCAACGCGGCCACCGCCTCGCTTTATTCAGGTACTCTGGGAGCAGCGCAGGAGGCCGCCGTGAACGGTATCGTGGGAATAGGCGTCTCTCTGGACGATTTCAGCCCTGAAGGAGACTTCAGCGCTATAAAGGCACTCTTCCCCGGCATATTCCAGAAGATAATGACGGACAATCCGCACCGCTGGGGCGTATACTACAACATAAACTTCCCCAAGGCTTCGCTGGAAGAGATCAAAGGCATCAAGGTGGCCGGGTTGGGCAGCATCCACTGGGAAGAGGAGTATCAGCCCTTCGACCCTGACGTCTACAGGAAAAGAGGCATCTATCTCCAGGATATGGGCATCTTCAACATGGAGGAGCCCGAGGAGGGAGAGGAACTGTATATGATGACCGGATACCCCGTGGAGAACGCCGGCAACGACGATCTAAGCGACCATCGTCTCATAAAGGAAGGATACGTCGCAATAGTAACCCATAACATCTGCAACCAGGACCCGGAAGAGAGCGAGAGGCTCAGGTCCCTTCAGATTGAAGACCTTCACAAGCTTTAGGATGAAATACTACCTCATTGCCGGAGAGGCTTCCGGAGACCTTCACGGAAGCAACTTGATAAAGGGCCTCAAGGCCTGCGACCCGGAGGCGGAATTCCGCTTCTGGGGAGGAGACCTTATGGGCGCGGCCAGCGGGGAGCGTCCTGTGCGCCATTACGCCGATACGGCGGTAATGGGCCTCACGGACGTCCTTGGCAAGGCCGGCAAGCTCCTCGGCAACCTGGGTTTCTGCAAGAAGGACATCGTGACTTGGAAGCCGGACGTGGTAATCCTGATCGACTATCCGGGATTCAATTTCAAGATTGCGAAATTCGCCCACGACAGGGGTTTCAAGGTGTATTACTACATAGCTCCCAAGACCTGGGCGTCGCGCGAAGGCCGCAACCGCAAACTGAGGCAGTATGTGGACAAACTGTACATTGTCTTCCCCTTCGAGATTCCGTATTTCCAGAAAGCCGGCATAGACTTCATCTACAAGGGCAATCCCCTTCTGGACGCCGTTGACAACCACCGCTACTCCCCTGCCAGCCACACTCCCTATGTGGCCGTGCTGCCTGGTTCCCGCAAGGGAGAGATAAAGCGGATGATGCCTGTCTGTATGGAAGTGGCGGATCAGCTCGGCTGCAAGGTGGTCATCGCGGGAGCCCCGTCCCGCAGCGCTGAGGACTACGCGCCCTTCATCGGCTCCCGCAGCAACGTGGAGCTCATTTTCGGACGCACTTACGACATTCTCAAATACGCCCAGGCGGCCATCATAAATTCTGGCACAGCCTCTCTTGAGGCCGCTCTCATAGGCACTCCCCAGGTGGTTTGCTGGAGCACTTCGGCGCTTACCGCCTTCGTGGCAAGGCGCATCTTCAAGGTGATGGACCACATTTCCTTCATCTCCCTTGCCAACCTCATCCTTAACAAGGAAGTCTTCAAGGAACTCGTCCAAGAAGACTTCACTTCAGAAAATGTCGTCGCGGAGGTCCGCGCCATCTCCGTTCCGGGCGAACGCCGCAGCCAGATGCTTGCGGACTACGCCCTCATCCGCGAGGCCCTCGGCGGCACCGGCGCCTCCCGCGCAATCGCAGAGTCTATCTACTCTACTCTACGATAGCCTTGGAGTAATCATCAACCCTGCGCGCGCCCGTCGTCCTGTATTTGGGGACGTGAGACGCGTTTTAGCCCCTTTTTCGCTCCCCTCGTCCCATTATTTGGGACGACAGGCGTGAGGAGGGCAGTTAGGGGGACCTATTTGCAGTTCACGCCTTCGAGGACTGCGTTGGAGGCGTTGGGGCCGGAGCCCAGGATCTCCATCTTGAACTTGTCACCGTCAAAGGTGAAGCGGAAGTTTTCAGTAGTACCTGCATTGAAGAATGACAGGGACTGGGCAGACAGCTGGTCCTTTCCGGTCCATCCGCATATTCCAGCTGAGTAATAAGGAGTTACATCCTGAGTATTGGGATAGGAAGAACGTACGAGTGCCATCTTTCTGTCGGTCTGGCGGAGTTTCCAGTCGCCCAGGCCGAAGTCGAGGTTGGTATTGCTAGCGGCGGTCTCCAGGGTCACCTGGCAGTTGCCGTTTGCGTCAAAGCGGAAGCAAACCTTCTCTATGCCGTACTGGTTCTGGAACATACGGTATTTGCGAGTCTCGGATTTTGCTTGAGCAGCCGTAGGCTCGAAAGGCTTCTTGAGAGCATATCCAGAGATTGCCTGTTCCAGGTTGATCTTGGAAGCCTTGAGTTTCTTGTCGCCCACTGAAGGAAGCATCTTGTAAACCATATTGTTGAAGCCGGTCTCGTCGCGTACCACACCGGTGGAGATAACCGCGAAGTCCTTGTCCGGGAACACCAGCATCACCTGGTTCATTCCTCCGATTGCCCTGTAAGAGCCGCAGCGGCCCATCCAGCACTGGTAACCATAACCCTGGCCTCCGTCGTCAGTAGCGTCCTTCTCAGGACCGTTGGGATCCTTCTGGTAGATATGCGGCCTGGTGGCTGTCTCTATCCACTCTGAATTCAGCAGCTGCTTTCCGTTGTACTTGCCCTTGTTCATCATGAAGATGCAGAACTTGGCCATGTCGGAAGTGCGCATATGCGAACCGCCGTTGCCCATATTGTGACCGTCATCATCCATTTCCCAGGCGATGTCCTTGATTC
Organism: Bacteroidales bacterium; assembly: GCA_017437825.1. GTDB lineage: Bacteria > Bacteroidota > Bacteroidia > Bacteroidales > UBA932 > Cryptobacteroides. The sequence continues at coordinate 37,182 of JAFRXC010000052.1, read as the reverse complement.
CCAGGGGCTCGAAAAGCCTGGGCTCAAGATACTCCTTTATGGAGACGCCCGTAACGCGTGAAATGATGTTGGACAGCATATGGGAAGCCGAGATGTTGTATGCGAAGTGGGTGCCCGGATGGAACTCGAACTCTGCCGCCAGGAAAGACTTCACCTGCGGAAGTCCGGAACCTGCATATGAGGTGGACTTATGGCCTACGCTCATCGTGAGCAGGTGCTCCACAGTAAGGTTGGCCAAATCTTCGGAGATTACGTCGGGAAGCAGGTCCGGGAAGAAGGAGATGACTTTGTCGCTCACCTTAAGCAGGCCTTCCTGCACGGCAAATCCTACAGCAGCCTGGGTCATAGTCTTAGTGAAAGAGTACATTGCGTGAGTGTACTCAGGTCCGTACGGGGCCCACCAGTGCTCTGCGATAACCTTTCCGTGGCGAATCACCATAATGCTGTGTATCTCCAGCCCGCTCTGGTCCAGGTCCGAGAAGAACTGGACGATGGCGGCAGGGTCCACGCCCTCGGCCTCCGGCGTGCTGCGCGGAAGTCCGTCATTGTATGCGAATGCGCTTGCGAATGCAGCCAGCAGCACTGCCGCGGACAGCATCACTCTTCTGAATAATGTGGTTTTCATATAGTGTAAAGTGTTATTGCTCGGCGAAGATGGCACTGCCTATGCGCACCATTGTAGCACCGTGGCGCAGCGCTATCTTGTAGTCCCCCGACATACCTATGGACAGCTGGTCGAAACCTTCGAGCTCCGGGAACAGGTCCACCAGATATGCCATGAAGGAATCGATACGCGCGAAGTCGGCATCGACTATGCTCTCGTCATCGGTGTTGGTTGCCATTGCCATAAGGCCGCGGAAGCGCACGTGGGGGAACTTGTCAGCGTTGAACAGTATGTCCAGCGCTTCCTCCTCTGCAAAGCCCTGCTTTGTCTGCTCTGCGCCTATATGGATTTCCAGGAGGACCTGGATGACCTTGTCATTGTCCTTCCCCCATTTCTCTATGGCGTCCAGAAGATGGCGCGAATCCACGCTCTGGACCAGCGAGGCGTATGGAAGGACCAGTTTGAGCTTGTTGGTCTGCAAATGGCCTATAAAGTGCCATTCTATGTCTTTGGGAAGTTGTTCCACCTTGACTGCAAAGTCCTGGGGGCGGCTCTCGGCGAATACTCTCTGTCCGGCCTTGTATGCGCGTTCAATCGCCTCTACCGGATAATATTTGGAAACTGCCACCAATTTGACATCCGGCGGCAGTTCCTTCCAAAGATTATTTAAGTTAACCTCTATCAATTATCTCTTCTTGTTTTGTTGGTTGCGCATCTGTTGTTGCTGCATCCTCTGGGCCTCTTCCAGCCTCTGCTGGAACTTTGACTTTGGAACGGGCTTTCCTTCGGACGCCTTCACTTTTTCAACAACTGCCTCTGGCTTAACGATGAACTTGCGGATTATCCAGATCTCAAGCATTGCTATGAGCTGGGAAAGCAGGTAGTAGTAGCTGAGTGCGGAGGACAGGTTGTTACATATGAAGAACATCATTATAGGCATCATCCAGAGGCTCATGAAACGCATGCTCTGAGCGCTGGGATCATCCGAGTTGGGCTGGCTGGAGAGGGTGTACTTGGAGTATACCCACATCACGACGGCCATAAGGAGGGCGAACAGAGACAGGTGGTCTCCAAGCAGAGGGATCCTGCGGCCGAAGTCAATGATGGAATCGTAAGCAGAAAGGTCCTTTGCCCACAGGAACGGCTGCTGGCGCAGCTCGATGGATGCCGGGAAGAAGCGGAACATTGCCCAAAGGATAGGGAATGTAAGGAGAGTCGGGAGGCAGCCTCCCATAGGACTCACTCCGGCCCGCTTGTACAGGTCCATGGTTGCCTGCTGCTTCTTCATGGCGTCTTCCTGCTTGGGATACTTGGCGTTTATCTTGTCCATGAACGGCCTCAGGGCAGCCATCTTGGCTGAGGAGGCGAAGGACTTGTAAGTGAACGGAAGCACCACCAGCTTTATTACCAGTGTCATCAGGAGTATGATCAAACCATAGCTTCCGATGAAGCGGTGGAAGAAGTTGAACATAGGGATTATGACGAACCTGGTGAACCAGCCTACGAGCCATCCTCCCAGAGGGATTATCTTCTCGTATTTCTGGTCATAGGACTGTAGAGTCTGGTAATGGTTGGGGCCCATATACATATCGAACTCCATTGCCATGTCCCCGGGGTTCTGACGCGGAAGCTCCATCCTCATCTGAGCCTTGCAGGTCATCAGGTTGCGGGAGGGGTCGTCCTGGGAGAAGAAGTCGATGGACAGGTCTCCAAGGGAGAAGCCCTCGTGCGCGCGTACTATGTAACTGAAGAACTGCTGCTGGAATGCGAACCAGGACAGGCGGGAGTCAATGCGCTTGGAGGAATTGCGGCCTCGGCCCATTTCAACAGGTTTCTTCTCTCCGTCGAAGTAGTAGTCCAGTTTGGAGTACTGGGACTCGTTCTTGAATCCCTTCTCCATCCTGGGCACCACAGTGGCGAAGTCAATATCCACGTTGGCCACGTTCTGAGGGATGACGCCGTTCATTCCGACGAAGGAAAGCTTGCTGGACATCATATAGGAGTCGGCAGGGAGTTCATATTCCTGCTGGATGTATCCTCCCCCGCTGAACGGGAGCCTGAACACCAGGCGGGTATTGGAACTTTCTACCAGGTCGAATACGAAGTCGGAGGTCTTGATGGCCTCGCCGGCGTATACGCTCACCTCATATTTGTTCTGACCGTCCTTGAAGAGGTACAGGTCTGTCTTGTCGTAATTGGTGTAGTTCTTTATTCGGGCTGAATAGGGCTGGGCTCCCTTGCTGGTGAACACCACTGAAAGAAGGTCGTTCTCCAGGGTATAGAGCACCGCCTCGGAAGTATAGGCGTTTTCAAGGAGGGAATCCTTGAAGATGGTTGCCTGCTGTGCAGCAGGGGTCTCTTCGGAGGTTACGCCCAGCTGGGCCTCAGGCTGTGAAGCGGCCTGCTGCTCCTGCGCGGCTGTCTGCTCCTGCGCCAGTTCCGGGTGTTTTGCAAGTTCGTTTTCGTATCTCCTTCTCTGGACATAGGTGAATCCGAAAAGGACCATCGCGATGAGAATCAGTCCTACGATAGAATTCTTATCCATATCCTACTGCTCCTGTTCTTTTTCTGCCTCGGCCTGCTCCATCTGGCGGATCTTGTCCTGAAGGGCCTTGAGCTCTTCCTTGGCAACTTCGATCTTCTCCCTCATCTGCTTGATGAGAGGCTCGGAATTCTTGGACATTGCAAAGAATCCGATATTGTTCTCGTAAGTGTCGATATCCTGCTGGAGAGTATTATACTGCTGGATAAGAATGTCTTTCTCTGAGCGGGGAGCCTTCTGTGAAGGCCTGCCCTGATTCCTCTTTCCTCCCCTGTAGCTGAATGAGGGGAACTTTGCCTGGAAGGCGTCCTTGAAGGCCTGGTTGATCTTCTCTTTCTCCTTGAACGGAACGAATCCTATGCTCTGCCACTTCTGGTTGAAGTCGGCTGCGGCGGCCTCGTTTGCAGCAGCGTCGTCAGAGAGTTCGTATGTGTTTATCTCTTCGATGATCTTCTTCTTGGCCTTGAGGTTGGCGTGGTAGTCGTTCTCGGGCTTGGCGTTCTTGTCTCTCTCGGAGAAGAATTCGTCGCAGGCGGCGCGGAAGCGCTTCCAGAGCTGGTCTCCCTTCTTGTGGGCGACGGGGCCTATCTCCTGCCACTGCTTCTGGAGCTGGATTATCTGGTCGGTGGTCTTCTTCCACTCGGTGCTGCTCTTGAGGGCCTCCACCTGCTCTACAATCTCCACCTTCTTCTGGAGGTTGTCCTGCATTATGCCCTTGTAGGCCTCGTAGAACTCACGCTTCTTGAGGTAGAAGCGGTCGCAGGCGGCGCGGAAGCGGTCGTAGATCTTCTGGTTATCCTTCTTGGAGGCGAAGCCTATGGTCTTCCACTCTTTCTGGATATCCTCTATCTGCTTTGCCAGGGCGTTCCACTCGTTGGAAGAGATTCCGCCGGCCTCGGCCTTGTCGGCTATGGCCTCGACCTTCTCGCAGAGAACGGTCTTGGCAGCAAGGTTGTCGGCCTGTACGCCTTTGAGGGATTCGAAGTGAGCCTGGTACTTCTTGTTGATGACTGCGGTGGCAGCCTTGAAGCGGTCCCATATGGAGTCTCTGTACTCCTTGGCTACGGGGCCGTACTCTTTCCACTGCTCGTGCAGTTTCTGAAGCTCGCGGAAGGCCTCTACGACATTGGGGTTGTCGGCGAGTTTCTCAGCAGCCTCGCAGAAGGCTTCCTTGACCTCAAGGTTCTTCTTGAAGTCGAGGTCGCGAAGTTCGTGGTTTATCTTGACCATGTCGTAGAACTTGACGACATAGTACTGGTATGTATCGTTGATGTCCCTGAAACTGGTTACAGGTACAGGGCCTATCTCTCTCCATCGGTTCTGGATTTCGCGGAATGCGGGGAATGTGGCGCTGATGTCTTCCTGCGCCTCCACAAGAGCCTTGAGGTCTTCCAGGACAGCTTTCTTCTTCTCCAGGTTCTCAGCCCTCTCCTTGTCCAGAAGCTTGTTGTATTCCGCACGCTCTTTCTTGTAATCGTCATATAAAGACTTGAAGGACTCCTCTATCTCTGTAAGGGGGTTCTCTTCCGTCTTTTCCTTGCCCAGCTTCTTGTAGAATGCGGTGCGGATTGCCTCCAGTTCCTTCTGCCTTTTCATCTTCTGCTCGTCGCTGAAGATTTCCTGGAAGGAGTCCAGAAGTTCCTTGAATGTCATATCGGCATAGTTTACGGATGCCTCAACTTTCTGCTCTACTTCGGTGGTCGCGGTCTCAAGTACATCTGATGCCTTTTCCAGCACATCAGGAATAATATTTTCACTCATTTCCATTAAAGATTAATTATTGTATTGAAAGACAAATATACCTAAATTTTTGAAGTATTTGCTATTTTTGCGTCAGGTAAACCATTATTTATGAGAATAGACATACTCACCGTCGTTCCGGAACTTCTGGACAGTCCCCTGAGCCATTCCATAGTGGGAAGGGCCATCAAGAAAGGCCTCGTGGAAATCCAAGTGCACAACATCCGCAAGTACGGCCTGGGTCCTCACAGACAGGTGGACGACTACTGCTACGGAGGCGATGCCGGAATGGTGATGATGGTTGAGCCTGTCTTCAAGATGATTGAGAAGCTCAAGTCGGAACGCAATTACGACGAGATCATATATATGTCCCCTGACGGCGAGCTTCTCAGCCAGGGAATAGCCAACGAACTCTCCCTCAAGGAGAACATCATTCTGCTCTGCGGACACTACAAGGGCATCGACCACCGCATCCGCGAGCACCTTGTCACAAGGGAAATCTCAATTGGGGACTATGTCCTGAGCGGTGGCGAGATTCCCGCCGCCGTGGTGGCCGACTCCATAGTCCGCCTCATACCCGGCGCTCTCACCGACGAGACTTCCGCCCTCAGCGATTCCTTCCAGGACGACCTGCTCTCCCCTCCCGTCTACACCCGCCCCGCCGAGTACAACGGCTGGAAGGTCCCGGACGTGCTCCTCAGCGGAAATCCGAAGCTTATAAGGGAGTGGCAGGAAGAACAGGCGCTGGAGAGAACAAAGGAGTTGCGCCCGAACCTACTTTCTAAAAATTTTTAAAATCAATAGAAAATTTTTCTTGATTTTTTTCAATTTCTTTTGCAGATATGAAAAATAGGCTTATCTTTGCAACAGAATTAAAACGATATAAATCGCTCACGAAAGAATAATTCTAACCAACATAATTAGCCTTCTTTAAGGTAATACACTACTAACTAACCATTAAAGCCCGCTGTGAAGCGGGCTTTAAATCTTTAGTATGTAATCTGTTAATTAGATGTACAGGTTGATGAGGGTCTCGTAAAGCTCCTGCTTTCCTGAAGTCTGCTTGGGCTCTCCGTTCTTCTTTGCGTATGCAACTGCATCCTCGAGTGTGAGCTTGCCATCCTCGAAGTCCTTACCAACGCCCTTGTCGTAAGAAGCGTAACGCTCCTTGCGCATCTGCTCGAGAGGAGAATTCTGGAGAATGTCAGCAGCTACCTCAAGAGCGCGTGCCATTACGTCCATTCCTGAAACGTGTGCAAGCACGATGTCGTCAAGGTCAGTTGAGTTACGACGATTCTTGGAGTCGAAGTTGCTTCCTCCTACGAGGCCGCCGTTACGGATGATAACCAGCATAGCCTGAACAAGCTCGTAGATGTCGATAGGGAACTGGTCTGTATCCCAACCGTTCTGGTAGTCACCGCGGTTTGCGTCGATGCTTCCGAGAAGGCCTGCGTCAGCGGCTGCCTGGAGCTCGTGCTCGAATGTGTGTCCTGCGAGAGTAGCGTGGTTAACCTCGATGTTGAGCATGAAGTCCTTGTCGAGTCCGTTTGCGCGGAGGAATCCGATAACGGTCTCGGCGTCAACGTCATACTGGTGCTTTGTAGGCTCCATCGGCTTAGGCTCGATGAGGAATTTGCCCTTGAATCCCTTTGCGCGTGCATAGTCACGAGCCATCTTGAGCATTGTAGCCATATGCTCTTTCTCACGCTTCATATCGGTGTTCAGGAGGCTCATGTAACCCTCGCGACCGCCCCAGAATACGTAGCACTCACCGCCAAGCTCGATTGTTGCGTCGATAGCGTTCTTGATCTGAACCATTGCGCGAGCTGCAACGTCGAAGTCAGGGTTGGTGGATGCGCCGTTCATATAGCGCTTGTGTCCGAATACGTTAGCTGTGCCCCAGAGAAGCTTGATGCCGGTCTCGGCCTGTTTCTTCTTAAGGTATGCTACGACCTCCTTGAGGTTCTTCTCATACTCCTCGATTGTGTCAGCCTCTGCTACGAGGTCGATATCGTGGAAGCAGTAGTAACCGATTCCGAGTTTCTGCATGAGCTCGAAGCCTGCGTCAACTTTGTTCTTTGCTACCTGGATAGGATCTGAGTCTGCATTCCAGGGGAAAGACTTTGTTGTGCCGCCGAACTGGTCGCTGCCCTCTGCGCACAGAGTGTGCCACCATGCCATTGCGAACTTGAGCCAGTCCTTCATTTTCTTTCCGCATACAACCTTCTCAGGATCGTAGTAATGGAAGGCCATAGGGTTTTTGGAAGCCTTGCCTTCGAATGGGATTTTCCCTACCATAGGGAAGTATTCTTTGTTAGCCATAATTGATTGTTAAAATATTAAAGTGATTTGTTAAGATATTCTTTCCATTTGCCATAGGCTTCCTCAAGAGGCTGCTTCCACTCTGCTACAGGAGCCACCTCGCCCTCTTTCTGAAGGTTGGCGAACGCTTCCTTAGCATTCTTGTAGAAGCCGGCGCCGAGGGCTGCTCCACGTGCTGCTCCAAGGGCTCCGTCAGTGCTCAGGATCTCTATGGATGCATCGCACAGGGTTGCCAGCGTGCGGCGGAAGATAGGACTCAGGAACAGGTTGGCCTTTCCGGCGTGGATGACCTTGGTGGACATTCCGAGTTCCTTGATGATGTCAAGTCCGTAGCGGAACGAGAAGGCGATGCCTTCCTGGGCTGCCCTGATGATATGTGCGGATGAGTGGCGGACCAGGTCTATTCCGGCGATGCCGGCACCTACCTGGCGGTTGCCCAGAACTCTCTCCGCGCCGTTTCCGAACGGGAGCATGAGAAGACCGTCAGATCCTACGGGGATGCTGTCGGCTATGATGTTCATCTGGCTGTATGTCATATCCGGGGCGATATTGCGCCTTACCCAGGAATTGAGGATTCCGGTACCATTGATGCAGAGGAGTACGCCGTAGCGGTTCTGATCTGCAGAGTGGTTGACATGAAGGAAGTTGTTGACGCGGAACTGAGGGTCGGCAAGACGCTTGTCAGTAACAGCGTATACTACTCCGCTGGTGCCTCCAGTTGCGGCAACCTCTCCAGGGTTGAGTACGTTGAGCGAGAAGGCGTTGTTTGGTTGGTCTCCGGCACGGTAAGCGACAGGGGTTCCCTGAGGGATTCCAAGGAGGCCCTCAATCTTTGCGGTGGTCTTTCCGGCAATGCCGATAGAAGGGGCGATGTCCGGAATCATGGCGGTATCTATTCCGTAGTACTCGGCTACGAAGTCTGCCCTGGAGTTCTTCTTGAAGTCCCAGAGGATCTGCTCTGAAAGACCTGTCTCCGTTGTTGTGACGTCACCGGTGAGAAGATAGTTGATATAGTCTCCGGGAAGCATGAAACGGTACACCTTCTCGTAAAGCTCGGGCTCGTTGCGCTTTACCCAAGCAAGCTTGGATGCCGTGAAGTTACCCGGGGAGTTGAGCAGATGGGTTACACATTTTTCCTGTCCGATTGCAGCGAGAGCCTCTTCTCCAATAGCTACCGCGCGGGAGTCGCACCAGATGATGGCGTCGCGCAGAGGATGGATGTCCTTGTCGACAGCCACCAGACCGTGCATCTGGTATGTGATACCGATGCATGCGACCTTCTTGAGGTCATACTGAAGTCCGATGTCCTGCACGCCGTCGCAAATATACTTCCACCAGAGCATGGGGTCCTGCTCGGCCCAGCCTTTTACAGGGGAAGATATTTTCATTTCTGCGGTAGGGTTAGTAGATGAAGCCAGGCACTCGCCTTTTTCGATGTCCAATAAAGAGACCTTTATGGATGAAGAGCCTATATCAATACCTAAAGAATACATGTTATTAATTAATAATTGGTAAATCTTAACAAAGATAACAAAATATTTATTATTTTCAGCAATATGAAAAATCTTATGAAAAACATCGCCAGCGTCCTTTCAATCCTGCTGGCTTCAGCTTCTGCCCTGGCTCAGAGCGGCAATCCTTACATTCACGACCCCTCCAGCATTGTGGAATGTGACGGGAAATACTACACGTTCGGCACTGGAAGCGGAGGGCTCATCTCCGAGGATGGCTGGACCTGGAACTCCGGCGCGGTACGCCCGGGCGGCGGGGCTGCTCCGGACGCCATCAAGATTGGAGACCGCTATCTGGTAATATACGGTACGACGGGTGGCGGAACCGGCGGCGGACACGCCAGCGCTATAATGACAATGTGGAACAAGACCCTGGACCCCGACTCCCCTGACTTCGGATACACCGAGGCCGTCAAAGTCGCCGAATCACTCATCGACGAAGATTTCAACGCCATCGACCCCGGCGTCATGCTGGATCCCACTACGGGAAGGCTGTGGCTTGCCTGCGGCACTTATTTCGGTCACATCCGCATATTCGAACTCGACCCCAGGACTGGTTTCCGCGTGGAGGGCAATGTCGGCGTGGATGTAGGAAGGAACATGGAAGGCGCCACTCTGGCTTACCGCGACGGCTGGTACTACCTGCTGGGCACCCACGGAACCTGCTGTGACGGGGTGAACGCCACCTATAATATAGTTGCCGGTCGTTCCAGAAGTCCTCAGGGGCCTTTCATCGACAACGTAGGGCGCTCGATGCTGGAAGGCGGCGGCAAACCTGTCGCAACCTCAGATCTGCGTCTCATCGGCCCAGGACACTTCGGACGTTTCATCGTGGAAGAGGGAGTCGAGAAACTGTCATTCCACTGGGAGGCTGACATGGACCAGAGCGGCAGGAGCGTGCTCGGCGTGAGGCCCCTCCTCTGGAAGGACGGCTGGCCGGTGGCAGGCGACGCCTTCGAACCCGGCACCTATGAGATAGAGTCCCAGAGAAGCGGATATGCCCTGGAGCTGGCCGTGGATTTCATACGCTCTGAGAACGCGATGCGCGGATTCAGCCGCACCGCCAACGACGTTCCTAAGGTGAGCCTGGAGTCGCAGAAACTCTCTGAAGTTATAGATACCTGGCCAAAGGGCGTAATAGACGCGAGGTGCGGATTCCATATGGGCAGGACCTGGCAGAGGTGGTCAGTCATCCCCGTTCCCGAGGCTGGCGGCTACCTTGGAGGCCCTTATTACAAGATCATCATCGAAGGTACCAACAGAGCCCTCGCTGCAACTCCCGACGCAGAAGTCGAGACAGTACCTGAGTTCACCGGCGCGGCAAACCAGCTCTGGAGGATTGACCAGCTTACGGACGGCACCTTCAGGATAATGCCAAAGGAGGTTCCCGGGCACAGCGAGCCGCTGGCACTGGTCTGCTTCGGCGACACCACCCCTACCCTGGCGAAATTCGATTTCAAGAGCGACAATTTCAAGTGGGACTTCAGAAGATTCACTCCCCTCAAGTAACGTTGTGTGACTTTAAAAAACTTTGATCTTATGAGAAACATTATAAGGACTCTTTTCGTTGCGATGGCTCTTGCCGCCGCCGTATCCCCTTCTGCATCCGGACAGAAGAGAATGAAAGACGCTGACGTTGCCAAGGGGCTCGAAGGTTATTTCACTCTGGCTACAGGTCCTCAGGCATACCCTGACGCCAACGGCTTCATAAGGAGGTGGCTGATGCTGGACCCCATCAGCAAGAAGAATATGACTAACCGCGTGTTCACGGACTCATACACCAGGGAGGCCATAATGCACCAGTATTTCCCGGGACAGTTCACCGCCATCCCCAAGAACGGAGACGTGGAGAAGGTCACGATGGAATACCAGCCTCCTGTTGACCTGACTTCCAACAGGCCCTCCGCCCAGGCGAATGACGAGTCAAAGATGGTCAAGGCCAACCTCTATTGGCACGCCCTTGACAGCGACCATTTCTTCCTGAAACTTTTCCGCTTTGCCACAGGACTGGACAAGACCAGGTATGGCGTGATCTTCTGGTATGTCACCGTCATCAACTGCGACGAGGACATAGAGAATGTACGGCTTTCAGTTGGTTCCAACTGCGGTTCAATGTGGTGGTTGAACGGAGAGGAAGTGGCGTTCATCGCCACTGACCGTCATATGGCAGTAGACGGCACAACCTCCAAGAAGCTTACCCTCAAGAAGGGCAAGAACATTCTCAGAGGCTGCACTATCAACGGAATTGGTATGAGCGAATGCTGCGCCCGCTTCCTCGATGAAACAGGCAAGCCTGTCACCAATTACACGATCACGCTGGACTAACCAAACTTGATCACGCCCTTTACGATGTTGGCCTTGTCGTTGACGCAGGCGTCGAGGGCCTCCTGTACATTAGGGAACTGGAACATGTTGGTAACGAGTTTCTTGATTGGAACTCGTCCGTCAGAGATAGCCTCGATTGCCATAGGATAGATGTGGCGGTAGCGGAAGATACCCCTTATGGTAAGTTCCTTGTCCAGGATCTGGCTGTGAGGGAGGGTCATCTCTCCTGATGCAGTGTATCCTACGAACACTACAGTTGCGCCCTTGTTGGTGGCGAAGAGGCACTGCCTGGCGGTAATCTCAGTACCGGCAGTCTCAATTGCGAGATCTACTCCGCGTCCGTCGGTAAGCTCCATTATCTTGGCTACGGCGTCCTCTTCCTTTCCGTTGATGACTTCTGTCGCTCCAAGTTCAAGTGCCTTCTGGAGACGCTTGGGCTGGATATCCACAACGTAAACCTTGCTTACGCCTTCGGCCTTGAGGGCCATCAGGGTTACAAGACCTATACATCCGGCACCGAACACCACTGCCACCTGTCCCGCGTGTGCGCGGCCCATATTGGCTGCGTGGAAACCTACTGCAAGAGGCTCTACGAGAGCGCCCTCCATAGTATCCACATTGTCAGGGAGCTTGAAGCAGAGGTCTGCCTCGTGTGCGACGTACTCCTGGAAAACACCGTCTACTGGCGGAGTGGCGAAGAACACGACATCCTTGCAGAGGTTGTAATGGCCGTTACGGCAGTGCTCGCAGTGACCGCAGGTCTTGCCGGGTTCCAATGCGACACGGTCTCCCACCTTGAGGTGCTTGACGTTCTTTCCAACCTCAAGCACGGTTCCTGCTGATTCGTGGCCGAGGACAAGAGGAGCCTTCACGATGAAATCTCCTATCCTTCCCGCCTCGAAATAATGCAGGTCAGATCCGCATATTCCTACATATTCTACCTTTACCAGTACCTCGTCGTCTTTGGGCTGAGGTATGGGGCGTTCTACCATTTCAATTTTACCGATGCCCGTCATAAGGGCAACTTTCATCTTACCTTTCATAGCTGATATGTTAAGTTTATTGAATATCAATTGTTGCCTTTGAACACTCGAGGCCGAGTTCCTCGCTCCTCTTGCATGGAGCCGCTGCAGCTACGCTGAAAGTATACTTTCCCGGAATCAGCACGCTTGTTCCGTCCTCAACCACTGTCTTCAGGCGTTCCTTGTCCACAGTGAAGGTAATTCTCTTCTTCTGACCGGGAGCAAGCTTGACTCTCTTGAATCCGATGAGTGAATTGAACGGGGAGCTGACGCCTGCCGTAGGAGCCGCCATATATAGCTGGGCCGTCTCTTCGATGGTACAGCTGGTATCATTGCTGAGGGTTATGGCCAGCTTGACGCCTGAATCCGTCCTGACGGCCTTGAGAGGGCCGTATTTGACCTTTCCGCCATATGCGAGACCGTAGCCGAAAGGATAGTCGATACCGTCAGCCTGATACTTGTATGTACGCCCCTTCATGGAATAGTCTTCGAACGGAGGAAGCGCCTCTGCAGAAGTAGGGAATGTGATGGGAAGACGGCCTGAGAAGTTGGCGTCTCCGAAGAGAAGGTCTGCCAGGGCTTCTCCTCCAGCCTGTCCGGGATACCAGGTCAGGACCACTGCGTCGCAGAGCTCCCTGACCTCCTGAAGTTCAAGGGCTGAACCGCCGCAGACGACGGCGATTATCTTGTTGGTCCTGTCCTTTCCTATCTGGCGGAGGAATTCGAGCTGATGCTCCGGAATCCTGAGACTGTCGCGGTCACCGTGGTTGGCAGTTGCTATGGCGTCTCCCTCTTCTCCCTCCAGCATGCCGGAAAGGCCGAGGGTGATGATAACTATATCCTTTGTCCTTGCTTCCTTGATGGCATAGTTGAGCGGATTCACGTTGGGCGTGGTGGCCTGGAATCCGTACATATGGTAAATCTTTGTACCTGCGCTCACGTGGGTGGAAATACCCTCCAGGTAAGAAGACATATGACCGGCTATTCCATAGTAGTTGCCCATCAGGGCGAAAGTATCCGTGGCGAAGGCTCCCCCTACGAATACTGAAGCTATGTCCTTCTTGAGCGGAAGTACGCCGTTATTCTTCATCAGAACCATTGACTTGCGTGCCGCCTCCCTGGCCAGGTTGCCGTGTTTCCTGCAGCAGATTATACTCTCGGGAGCCTCCTTGTAAGGAGAATAGTCGTCAGGAAGGAGAATTCCCAGCTTGAGGCGGGTCATGAAAAGGATCAGCAAGGACCTGTCGATGTCCGCTTCTGTCACGAGACCTCTGTCCAAGGCCTCTTTCAGATGCTCGTATGCGGCGCCTCCGTCCAGGTCACAGCCGGCCTTCAGAGCCTTGGCGGAAGCCTCAGCGTAGTCTTTGACTTTATGGTGGCCTGTGTTGATATCCTCAACGGCTCCGTTGTCCGATACGATATGGCCCTGGAATCCCCATTCGTCACGGAGGATTTCAGTGAGGAGGTAGTGGCTTCCGGTAGCAGGGCTGCCGTAAACGGCGTTATATGCGCTCATTACGGATTCCACCTTGGCTTCCTGCACAAGGGCCTTGAAAGCAGGCAGATAAGTCTCATACAGGTCTTTCTTGGAAGGATCCACGTTGAATCCGTGGCGGATTCCCTCAGGACCGGAATGAACCGCATAATGCTTTGCGCAGGCGGCGGTCTTCAGGTAGAAAGGATCTTGGCCCTGCATACCCTTGACGAAGGCTACTCCCATCCGGCTTACGAGGAAAGGATCTTCTCCGAAAGTCTCCATTCCACGTCCCCAGCGAGGGTCGCGGAAAATGTTCACGTTAGGAGACCAGAAAGTGAGTCCCGCGTCCTCTCCGTAGTTGCCTATGCTCTGGGCGATATTGAATTTGGCACGGCCTTCTGCAGCTACTGCGTCGCCTATGCGGTACATAAGGTCTTCGTCAAACGTCGCTGCTATTCCGATAGGCTCAGGGAACACCGTGGCACGGCCGCATCTGGCCACTCCGTGAAGCGCTTCACTCCACCAGTTGTACGGCTTTATTCCAAGTCTGTCGATACCGCTTGCCTCGTGAAGGAGCTGGGATATCTTTTCTTCCAGCGTGAGCTTGGAAATGACTTCCTCAGCCCTTTTACGCATTTTCTTTTCTATGTCTTTCATATGTGTTTATTGTTTAGCGTTTCGGGCCTCTATCTCCATATTGATCTTGTCTATCACCTCGTCTGTAAGGGTGTACTGCTTGATTATGAATATTGACAATACGATGAGGATGGCAGGAATGATTGTGATGAGCCAGAGTATGCCCTGCTGGGCGAATGCGCTCTGGGTTACCTCATTGGTCTGGTCGAATCCTACTATGGAGAGCACAAGTCCGGGGATTACACCTCCGAGAGCCATTCCGGCCTTGAAGAAGATACCGGTGAGGGCATTCACGATACCGGCGATACGCCTTCCGCTGGTGTATTCAGAATACGATATGACTTCTGGGATCAGAGCCCACATATAGCCTCCCGTTACCATGGTTCCTACCGAACGGATGAACTGTCCCACATAAATCAGCCATATCTTTCCCTGAAGGGCGGGAACTGTAGACGCCAGATAAAGGATGGCTATTCCGAGCAGGGCTATCCCCAGGAAGATGTAGAACATATTTTTCTTTCCGAAGAGGCGCTTGAAGTAAGGCACCATGGGAAGGAAGATTATCGGAGCTATGGCGCTGAGTCCCATAAATACGGAAACCTGGCTTGTGGAAGCGTGAACGTTGTAGATCATGAAGTATGACCCAGCGGCGTTGCCCACGCTCGAGATGGTGAAGGTAACTATGAAAAAGAAAGCGAGCACCCTGAGAGGCTTGTTCCGGACAAACTCCATCCAGAGGTCGCTGACCTTTACATTTTCAGCGTCCTTGGCATCCATCACCACCCTCTCCTTGGTCTGCGTAAAGCAGAATATGAGAAGCAGCAAGCCTACGATGGCATAGATTGTCATCGTTATGAACCATGCGCCGCCAGAAGCCGAAGAATTCATCTTGCCGTCTGGTGACAGGGCACCGACAATCATAGGGATGCCCACAGAAACTATCAGTCCTCCCACGTTGGCGAGAACCATCCTGACTGACGTGAGGATTGTGATTTCGTTGGTGTCCCTGGTAAGGGAAGAATTGAGCGCTCCGTAAGGAACATTGATGAGAGTATAGCACATCGACATTCCTACATATGTCACATATGCGTACAGAAGATTACCTGAGAATCCATTCCAGAAACACAGAATCGCAAAAACAGAGAGAGGGATTCCGGCAAGCAGGAGGTAACTGCGGTATTTTCCCCAACGCGGATTGCGCTTGTCTACGAAGGCGCCGACTACCGGATCCCACAGGACGTCGACCAGCCGGACTACGAGGAACATGGTGGCCGCAACCGCAGGTTCCAATCCGAACACGTTCGTATAGAAAATCAGCAGATACATGCTGACAGTCTGATAAATCAGATTCTGAGCCAGGTCTCCGGATCCGAATCCTATCCTTTGGAGCCAGGATAGCTTGTAGAAGCCTTTTGTCTCTTTTGCAGATTCCATATGTTTAATATTTAGTTCCTAAGATTTATAGCTTTCATCAAATTTACTAAATATCTGACAATTTCCCTCCTTCCCTCCCTTTAAATTGAAGCTTTTTCGTCAATCTGCCGGAAGCGGTGAAACTGAATACTCCGACAGTCCCTGAAGGCCAGGCAGCCCGTAATATGACGGCACCAGATTACCCCTCAGGAAAACCTGCCTGCCCAAAAGTCCGGGATTGTCCACCAGGTTCAGCGCGTCCCTGATGTCACCCTGCTGCAACTGCACGCTCAGGCAGTTCTCCCGGCTGGAAGCTACTGCCTTGGAACTTAAGAGAAGGTTTGTCCTGGAGGAGAACGGCGGGGTGTAGGATGCCTTTGACGAGGACAGGTCCCCTCCCACTATGTACCCGTACACCCAGACATCCTTGAGACCAGCCCCCTGTCTGGCTGACCAGACGTCAAGCGCTGAGGCCATGTCGTCTCCTGTCGTGCTTCCGGACGATCCGGGAACTACTTCTTCGCTGGTCCAGATTCGCGAAGTATCCACGCTGACGCTCACTCCCCCGGAGGTCTGAGCCGGAGCGTGGACGTTAAGGCAGAGGATTTCCCTCGCCCTCAGCACCCTGTCCAGCAACGGCGTAGACTGTTGCCCCATCAGAAGGTCGAAGTGCGCCATTCCGGGAGGAAAATACGCGATGCGGGACTCCCCCGCCCTGTATACTAGTAGTGACTCGCCTGAAGTTATGTTGACCGAAGCATCAGGGTCCCTGTCCGTTATTGCCGGATCGAAGCTGATCCTGACTCCGGAATTGACCTGCTGGCACATCAGCCTGGTTACTGACTCCCTTCCGGGTTCCACTACCACCGTCTGCTCGTCTCCATATATCGGGTTGGAGAATGCCGGGGCATACTCCTGTGAAGATGATACTTTTACTTCGTAAGTACCCGGATTGGCCATTATAGGTTGAGGGGCCGAACCGTAAAGTCCGTCATAGACCGTACGACCGTTGGGGGCGGTTATGGACAGGTGAAAGGAATTGGTATCAGGGACCTGGTCTGAAGCCTTGGTAGCAAGATAGGATTCCCTGGAGAAGAAAACCATCATGCGGCCTTCTTCCTGAGGAAAGAAATAGTCGCAGGAATTAACGGTCAGAATGACTGCCGTCAAGAAAGGTAGTAAAACGAAATTTTTCATAGTCTATGGGTTATGTTGAATAGGTCAGCCTTTAAAAATTTCACGAGGTAGCCGCATCTCTGCGGCTGCCTCGCTACTTAACCTAAACTTAAACTATGAAAAACTTCGTTGCAAACTTAGTAATTATTTTACTACGAGCCAAAATTTTCTTGTCATTTTTTTAAAAAGTTTTTTCATAACTGCCCTGAGGCCACTGTGACATATTCTTTTTTTAAAAAAATACGTATTTGAGGGAATAATTATGATTGAATTATTACTAACTTTACACGTAATAAAGTATATCCTTATTTAATTAAATAGTTTTCATATGAAAAAGCTTTTGATTTTAGCCGGTATGCTGGCTCTTCTGGTAGGCTGCCAGAAGCCTGTAGCTCAGGAACAACTCAGTCCGGTCCTCACCATCGAAGGCGGACAGGTACAGGGTGTGTCAGTAGACAATGTTAAAGACGTGTTCGTATTCCGCGGAATCCCTTACGCTGCAGCTCCTATCAGGGAGAACCGCTGGAAAGCTCCTCAGCCCGTAGAGCCTTGGAAGGGTGTTTATCTCGCTAAGAGATTCGGTAACCCCAGTTACCAGCACATCCAGTACAAGGGTGGCTACTACACAGAGTGGGGTTACGGTGACGAAGCTCCCTTCAGCGAGGATTGCCTTTACCTGAATGTCTGGACCAAGAAACCTGGCCAGACCAATGCTAAACTTCCTGTCGCAATGTGGATTCACGGTGGCGGATACCGCGAGGGATTCGGAACCGAGCCCGAGTTCGACGCACAGGAGTGGGCAGGCAAGGACGTGATCCTTGTTTCCATCAACTACCGTCTTGGCGTATTCGGATTCCTTACCCATCCCGACCTCTGCAAGGAGGGTCCCAACGGTGCTTCCGGAAACTACGGTATCATGGATATGATCGCCGCCCTCAAGTGGATCAAGAACAACATCGAGCAGTTCGGTGGAGATCCTAACAACGTTATGATCTTCGGCCAGAGCGCAGGTGGCGGTGCAGTAAGGACCCTCTGCGAGTCTCCTCTCGCACGCGGACTTTTCCACAAGGCTGTCATCATGAGTGCTGGTGGACTTACAGTTCCTCAGGCTGGTGGTGCAGCTGCTTCCAACCGCACTGCTGCCCCTGCCGCCTCACAGCAGGCTGCAAAGAAGCTCGCCGCTTACAAGGCTCCCGTAGCTCCTGCAGGACTCAACGCTCTCCAGCTTGCCGCATTCAACACCAAGGTCGTTTACGACTGGGCGGGATATGACACTATCGAGAAGATGCGCGCTGCCGACACCGAGGTTATCTACGCTGCCGGAACACTCTACAGCAACGCTACAGGCAATGTTGGAAGCGTTACCGCACGTCCTGTCGTTGACGGTTATGTATCTACCAAGAGCTTCGACGAGGCCGCACTTGACGGCTCTCTTGCCGACATTCCTTATATGATCGGTTTCACGATGAACGATTCAAGGGACATGACTGAAGGAATAGTCGCTTTTGGCCAGAACCGCAAGGAGAAAGGAGGCAAGGCATATGCTTACGAGTTCGCACGTCCTCTCCCGGATGACGGATCACATCCTGAGGTTACCGTAAGGCTCAAGGGCGCATTCCACTCTTCAGACCTCTGGTACGTATTCAAGTCTCTCCAGCATGGCTGGCGTCCTTGGACGAAGGGTGACTGGGACCTCTCTGAGAAGATGCTTACCGCCTGGACCAACTTCGCAAAGTACAGCGATCCTAACGGCCCTGACGGCGGCGAATGGCAGCCTTGCTCAAACGACAATCCTAACTTCATGGTCTTCAAGCTTGACGCTCAGGACAACGAAGCCTCAGAGTACGGCAAAACCGTAAGGGAACTTGGCTACTAGGTTTTTGCCGTAGCCAACGTATAAGTATAAAGGCAGACCTCTGTAAATACAGAGGTCTGCCTTTATACTATAGAAACCAGTATCTGAAACTAGTATCCGAAGATTTCCTCCAGGGTGAGGGTCTTGACGGGGCCGAGGGTCTTGAGGAAGTTCATGTCAAGGTCGGCCGGATCACCAAGGATGCCGTAAACATAAGTGCGGTCCTTGACCCATTTCTGCTGGGTTGCAACCAGGCTGTTGATATCCAAAGTACCCAGAGACTCGAACACTGTCTTTGCAAGAGGCTCGGAAAGTCCGAGATCCCTAGCACTGAGGTAGCTGTTCAGGGCACGTGCGCCAACTGAACGCTGGGTACGGAGGGTTGACTCTATATTGCTTTTGGCAATGTTGAATCCAGCTTCAGAAACCGGCATATCGTTGATAATCTCGTCGAAAGCCTCAACCGCCTGGACAAGCTTGTCGTTCTGGGAACCGATCTCGGCATAGAATGAATACTCATCCTTAAGGGTAGCAGGTGTTGAGAGGTAAGCGCTTGCGTGATATGCAAGGGCGCGGGCCTCACGCATCTCCTGGAATACGACGGTGTTCATACCGCCACCGAAGTATGCGTTGAAGAGCTGGATATTGCCTGCCTCGTTCTTGTCGAAGGCCTCTCCCCTGTTGGAGAACTGGATGTAGTTGAACTGGCGTGAGTCGTATGGTGCAACATAGACTGCAGGCTCTGTAACCCTGCGCATCGTCTCATACTTGCGTTCCAGCTTCACAGGGCTGTCAGCAGTCACGTGAACGTCATCGAGAATCTCTTTTACTGTGGTTTCTGTCTCCGGGCCATAATAGAGAACCTCCTGAGCATAGCCGAGGAATTCCTTCACCTTGGCCAGCAGCTCCTCGGAAGTGACAGACATTACCTGTCCGTTGGTCAGGGTGACATCCTGCACATACTGAGGGCCGTTTATAATATAGTTGTAAAGTGCGGACTCGCAGGAGCTCTGGGTCTGCTTTGCTACCATACGGGACTGGATCTCGTCAAACTTGAGAGCCTCGAGGATGTCATCGTCACCTACGGCGTTGGCCATAAGGTCTTCTACTATCTCAAGGCACTTGCCGACATTCTCGGACAATCCTGAGATTGAATATGAAGTATAAGTTGAAGTAACGTTGAAGGAGTGGCTGCAGGCCAGGGCATATTCCTCCTTGGCAATTTCCTCCGCGCTGCGGTCCGGAGTTCCCAGATAGCTCAGGTAGTTGAAAGCCAATGAGAGGGCCGGATCTGAAAGGAGGCCCTTATAGAAACGGAATACAAGCTGCGCCAAATCGTTTGTTTCATTCTTCTTGTATACCACGTCAACGCCATCCTTGAGGGTGAAGGTAGAAAGGTCCTTGTTGAAATCCAGGAAAACGGGCTCGATTGGAGGAACAACCGTGTTCTGGACCTCTGTAAGGAAGTCGCTCTGCTTGTCGCGGTTGGTGGCGATAGCGGTGATCTTTGGAGCCTCTATCTTATTGCTCTTGGGGTTGACGCCCTGGCGCTTGTATGCGAGCGCGTAGCTGTTTTCACCAAGATATTTCTGAGCCCAGGCAACTACGTCTTCCTTGGTGAGTTTGGAAATGCGGTCGAAACTCTGGATGTAGTCTTTCCATTCCAGACCTGAGATAAAGGAATTCATGAACATACTTACGCGGCTCTGGTTCCTTTCGAGGGACTGCATATACTGAAGCTTGAGATTAGCCTTTACGGCATCCAGAAGGTCATCGTCGAAATTGCCGGAACGAAGGGCGGCAACCTCTCCGAGAAGGATGTCGCGCACCTCTTCCAGAGTCTGGCCCTCCTTAGGGTATCCCATAAGGATGAACTCACCGTAATCTGTCCTGTCATAGGTCATTGCTGCTGACATAAGGGTCTTCTGCTGCTGGTTCACATCCATATCTATGAGACCTGCCTGACCATTGTAAAGAACCTCTGAAACCAGGGTTGAAGGCTCGCTGTCAAAGATGTCCTTGTCTCCGGGATAGCGCCAGCTGATCATCACGAACTCAGCCTCTGTTCCATATACGTCCTTCTCTACGGGAGAAGTTATGGGAGCTTCGGGAGAGTATGTCAGTTTGGGAATGTCCGGATTGGGCTGCCAGTCTCCGAAATACTGCTCTATGATCTTGATCATATTGTCAGGGTCGAAATCTCCGGAGAGACATATAGCCACATTGTTTGGAACATAATAAGTAGCCTTCTGCTTCTTGATTGCCGTGATTGAAGGGTTTTTCAGGTGCTCCTGGGTACCGATCACTGTCTGCTTTCCGTAAGGATGGTTCTTGAACAGGACGGAGTCGATGGCTATCATAGCGTTTTCCTGGTCGTCGTTCAGGTACATGTTGAACTCCTCATAGACAGCCTCCAGCTCGGTGTGGAAACCGCGGACCACGAGGTTCTTGAAACGGTCGCTCTGCACCTTTGCCCAGTTCTCTATCTGGTTGGAAGGGATGTTCTCAGTGTAGCAGGTAACGTCGTTGGAGGTGAAGGCGTTGGATCCGGATGCTCCGATAACGGACATAAGCTTGTCATATTCGTTAGGGATGGATATCTGGGATGCCAGATAACTCAGGGAGTCTATCCTGTGATATATCTCTGTGCGCTGGTCAGGGTCGGTGGTGCCTTTGTACACGTTGAAGAGTTCCTCTATCTGGTCAAGGTAGACTTTCTCTGATGCGTAGTCGGAAGTTCCCACCTGCTCTGTTCCCTTGAACATTATATGCTCCAGGTAGTGTGCGAGACCGGTATTGTCGGCCGGGTCGTTCTTTCCTCCCACTCTTACTGCTATGTAAGTCTGGATGCGGGGTTCTTCCTTGTTTACGGACATATAGACCTTGAGGCCGTTGTCCAGGGTGTAGATTTTGGTTTTAAGAGGGTCTCCCTTTACGGTCTGGTATTTACCAGAGCAACTTACGAGACCCAGCAGCATCAGCAAGGACGCTGCGATCAGTGCGAATTTCTTCATTTTTCTATTCTTAGTTTTGCGTATTTCAACATAATGTACTTCTCGCCGTATTCGTCAAAGGAAATCTTGGCCTTGAGGTCGGGGAAAGTACCTGTAATCTCTGTTATGAGTCCCCCTCCGAAGCGGTTGTGCTCCACCCTCTGCCCGGCCTTGAACTCTGATATGGGCGAAGGTACGAAATTAGGGTCGATTATCTCAGGCTTTGTCTGCACGGGACGCTTTACAGAGGTATTGTCACGCGGGGCGAAGCGCGTTTCCTGACGGGACTCGCGGGGCGTGAAGCCGAAAGGCTTCTGCCTCTCAAGGCCGTCCCCGAAGCGCGAGCCGAAGCCCTGGCCTCCGCCACCTTCCTTGGGGAGAGGATGGTCGAGGAAAGATTCGTCTATTTCCCGGACGAAGCGGCTCACGGGGTTGCTCTCGTGGCGGCCGTTGCGCATACGGGTGTCGGCGTAGGAAATGCTCACGCCCTTCTTGGCCCTGGTTATGGCCACGTAGAAAAGCCTGCGCTCTTCCTCTATGTCGGATGGCGAAGCCATCATCCCCCCGCTGGGGAAGAGGTTTTCTTCCATTCCTGCGATGAAAACGTAGGGGAATTCCAGGCCCTTGGCCGAATGCACGGTCATCAGCGCCACCTTGTTGGCGCCGTCCTCCTCGTCAGAGACGTCGGCGTTGCTGAGCAGGGAGACATTCTCAAGGTACATATCCAGGCGGCAAGGTTCGCCTTCTTCAAGTTCCTCGGCGTACTGCGCCACGCTGTTGAGCAATTCCTCGACGTTGGCGGTACGGGAGAGGCCCTCGATGCTGGTGTCAGCCTTGTAGTATGCGTAAAGGCCGGAGACTTCCGCAATCCTGAGCACCAGTTCCTGCGCATCCATCGTATCGGCAAGCTGCGACAGGGACAGGATCATATCTATGAAAGGCTTTATCTTGGGCACCTGCGCCGCTGCTTTGAAAAGGCTGATTCCCTGAGTGGAGGCAAGCTCCGACACTGCGTTGAGCGTGGTGTTGCCTATGCCGCGCGCCGGTTTGTTGACAATTCTGCGGAAGGCCTCGTCGTCGTTGTTGTTCACTACCAGTTTGAAGTAGGCCATCATGTCCTTGACCTCAGCCCTGTCGAAGAAGGCGTTGCCTGAGTAGACAAAATAAGGCAGGTTGCGGCGGCGGAGCGCCTCCTCTATGCTGCGGGACTGGGCGTTGGTGCGGTACAGCACGGCAAAGTCCCGGTACTGGGCGCCAGTCTCGCGCAGCAGGCGCTGTATGCCACCCGCTATGAGCAGAGCCTCTTCCTGCTCCGTGAAAGCGCGTACGAGGGATATCTGCTCTCCCCTTTCTCCGCTTGAGAAACACTCCTTGCGGATGCGCCCGGTGTTGTGGGCGATGAGGGAGTTGGCCGCGCCTACTATGGTGCGGGTGGAGCGGTAGTTCTCTTCCAGGCGGAAGACGCTGCACTCCGGGTAGTCCTTCTTGAAATTGAGGATGTTCTCTATCTTGGCGCCCCTGAAGGCGTAGATGGACTGGGAGTCGTCGCCTACGACGCAGATGTTGTGATGGGCGTAGGCAAGTTTCTTGAGTATTACATACTGGGCGTAGTTGGTGTCCTGATACTCATCCACAAGGATATAGCGGAAGCGGTCTGCGATGGCTTCCATAGCCTGCGGATTGTCCCTGAGAAGGATGTTCATCTGCAGGAGGATGTCGTCATAGTCCATCACGCCGCTGGCCTTGCACTTCTTTGAATACAGGGTGTAGATGTCGCAGATGCGGGGCTTGCGGGCCTGCGTGTCTCGGGTTATGGCCGCAGTATTGAGGGCGTAGGCTGAATCCGTGACAAGGTTGTTCTTTGCTATGGATATGCGCGAGAGAACCTCCTTGGGCTTATAGACCTTGTCGTCCAGCTGGAGTTCCTGTATGCAATGCTTTATGGCGCTTACCGAGTCGGTAGTGTCGTAGATGGTGAAGTTCCTGGGGTAACCAAGGGAGTCTGAGTATTCCCTGAGGAAACGTATGAAGATGGAGTGGAAAGTGCCCATCCACAGCCAGCGGGCGCGGTCTTCGCCCACCAGGGAGGCTATCCTTTCTTTCATTTCCCCGGCTGCCTTGCGAGTGAAAGTGAGCGCCAGGATTTCAGACGGCCTGGCAGCTTCCTTAGCCAGGATATAAGCTATTCTGCGGGTGAGGACGCGGGTCTTTCCCGACCCTGCGCCGGCTACTATCAAAACCGGCCCCTCTATGCACTGGACAGCCCTTGACTGCTCAGGATTCAACCCCTCCAAGATAGTACCTACATTGTTTGCCATATGACCGCGAAATTACGAAAAAAATGAGTATTTTCGCGTTATGCCTGACATCTATAATATAAAACGGGGACTGGACATACCGGTGAACGGCAATGCCCCTCTTTCTGTCAAGAAGATGGCAGGCGGTCCGGCGGCCGTATGCCCCGGAGATTTCAAAGGATTGGTTCCCCGCCTGCTGGTAAAGGAAGGCGACAGGGTGCTGGCCGGAAGCCCGGTAGTCTCCGACAAGAACCATCCAGAATTATTGCTCACCGCCCCTTCGAGCGGCACCGTCTCCGACATAGTCCGAGGGGAAAGGCGCAAGCTCCTGGCCATTGTCATAGAGCCTGACGGCCTTGACGGGAAAGCGGAGTTCCCAAAAAGGGATCCGTCTTCCCTGAACGACTCGCTGGTGCGGGAAGCGCTGCTGGAAAGCGGCCTTTGGCCGTTCCTGGTGCAGCGCCCCTACGGCACCATAGCGGACCCTTCCGTCACGCCAAAGGCCATTTTCATATCTATGTTCAGCACCGCCCCCCTGGCGGCTGACACAGAATTCACCCTGGGTCCTGACCTGATATATATCCAGGCTGCGGTCACCGCACTGGGCAAAACAGCACCCGTACACCTTTCCGTCAAGAGTGAAGATTCCGCCTTTGCAGGCATTAAAGGTGCCTGCATCCACGTTTTCAAGGGGAAGCATCCTGCGGGCAACGTAGGAGTACAGATAAGCCACGTCTCCCCCATCTGCAAAGGGGACATAGTATGGACGGTGTCACCTGAAGGCCTCGCTGCAATAGGCAAACTCCTTCTGGAAGGCCGATACGACATACAGCGCAAGGTGGCCGTCTGCGGCCCGGCCGCAGAGCACCCCGCGTACGTGGAGGCCCTGCCCGGGGCCAGCCTGACGCAGATTGCGGGCCTGAGCGGCTCCGCCGCCGAAGGCCTCCGCATTGTCAGCGGCGACCTCCTTTCCGGTACGTCACACCAGGCCGCGACCGGGCGTCTGGGATTCTTCCACAACCAGGTCACCGTCCTTAAGGAAGGCACCCGGAAAGAACTCCTGGGATGGATGCGCCCGCTGCGCCTGAACCAGTTCAGCGCAGACCGCACCTATTTCAGCTGGTGCCTGGGCAAGGGACGCAGATACGATATGGACACCAACCTTCACGGAGGCCCCAGGGCTTTCGTGATGCCGGACTCCTATTATTCCAAGGTACTTCCTATGGACATCTATCCTGTCTACCTGGTCAAGGCCTGCCTTGCCGGAGACATCGACAAGATGGAGAAGTTCGGCATATACGAAGTATTGCCGGAAGACCTGGCACTGTGCGAGTTCATAGACCCGTCTAAGAACTGCATTCAAGATATTGTCGCAAAGGGCATAGACCTGATGCTTAAGGAAATGACTTAGAAGTATGGATCCGAAATTCGAAAAAGGAGGAAAGTTCTGGTGGCTGCACTCCACCATAGACGCTTTCGAGTCATTCCTGAACGTACCGGGAACAGTGACTGAGAAAGGCGCCCACGTGCGCGACGCCGTAGACCTCAAGCGCATTATGATAGTGGCCCTTCTGGCCGCCGTCCCCGCCGCTCTATTCGGTATGTGGAACGTGGGATACCAGCACTCCCTCGCGACAGGGACAGCTCCTTCTTTCTGGCCTGACTTCTGGTTCGGATTCCTTAAGGTGTTGCCTCTTTACGTGGTGTCGTATGCAGTCGGCCTCTTCATAGAGTTCGCCTCAGCCCAGATAAGGGGCGAGGAAGTCAACGAGGGATACCTGGTAACTGGTTTCTTCATACCCCTTATAATGCCCGTGGACGTTCCTCTCTGGATGCTTGCCATAGCCGTTGCATTTGCCGTATTCTTCGTAAAGGAAGTATTTGGAGGCACCGGCATGAACATCTGGAACCCTGCCTTGGTTGCACGCGCGTTCATCTTTTTCTCCTACCCTGCCTCGATGACAGGAACCGGCACCTGGATAGCGCTTCGCAAAGGAGAAGCCCTGATTGACGGCGCCACAGGCGCCACTCCCCTCTCCCTCATCGGTGACGGCCTTTCTTCACTCGAAGGCACAGGCATACAGTACGGCACCGGATTCTGGGACCTGTTCCTCGGAACCGTCCCCGGATCAGTGGGAGAAACCAGTGTGATAGCCATCCTGCTGGGAGCCTTCATCCTTATATGGACTGGCATAGCCAGTTGGAAGATAATGATCTCCAGTGTTGCAGGTGCCCTGTTAGTAGGCCTGCTGGCCAATGCCGCCGGGCTTTCAGACATCCCCGCATACTACCACCTGGTAATGGGAGGATTCGCCTTTGGAACCGTTTTCATGGCAACAGATCCGGTGACCTCTGCCCAGACTGAAACCGGCAAATGGATATACGGTTTCCTCATTGGTACTCTGTGCATTCTCATCCGCCTCTTCAACCCCGGCTACGCCGAGGGTATGATGCTGGCCATACTGCTTGGCAACACATTCGCCCCGCTCATAGACCACGTTGTCACTGAGCGGCATATCTCCAGAAAACTCAAAAGGGCCCGCAACAGATGAAAACCAACGGCAACACATACACGGTAATCTATACCACGCTGGTTTGCGTGCTGGTGGCTGCAGTCCTTGCAGTCGTTTCCCAAGCACTCAAGCCCAGGCAGGAGGCCAACGAAAAGGCCGAGACCGTGAGGCAGATCCTGGTCGCCGCAGGCTACGGTGAGATGGAAGGCTGGAGGAAAGCGGACAACTCAACCGTCCTGGACTTCTTCAGTGAGAATATCGTAGGGAATCCGCAGATATTCTCCACCTCTCAGCTGAAGGCTCAGAACTACAATATTAAGAACGGCAAGTCTCTCTCCCTGCCCTTGTATCGGTTCAAGAACGGAAATACAGTATTGGCTGTATACGGAGCAGGCCTATGGGGGCCAGTCTGGGGATACATAGGTTTGGAAGAGGATCTGGCTACCGTAGCTGGGGCGTATTTCGACCACGAATCCGAGACTCCAGGCCTTGGAGGAAAGATAAAGGACGACCCTTCTTTCCGCGCCTCTTTCAAGGGAAAGACCATTGAAAAGGAGGGGCAGATAGAGTTCGACGCCATCAGCGGGGCCACAATGACGTCCAGAGGCCTCGACAATGCAATAAAGAACTGGATAAGCGCTTATCAGAGGACAGAGTTATGAGCAAACTGAAGGAAACCATACTCAATCCTATTTTCAGGAACAACCCCATCACCACATTGGTGCTGGGCGTATGCTCCGCCCTTGCCGTCACCGTAGAACTTAAAGGCGCGCTGGTAATGGCTTTGTCAGTCACCGTGGTCACGGGACTCTCCAGCCTCATCCTCTCATTAATCAGAAATACCATCCCCAACAGGGTACGCATAATTGTCCAGCTGGTGGTGGTGGCCTTGCTTGTCATTCTGGTAGACCAGATTCTCAAGTCTTTCGAAGCCACCTACGCCATTGACAAACAACTTTCCGTTTATATGGGCCTCATCATAACCAACTGCATAGTGAT
This sequence comes from Bacteroidales bacterium, assembly GCA_017437825.1. Taxonomy (GTDB): domain Bacteria; phylum Bacteroidota; class Bacteroidia; order Bacteroidales; family UBA932; genus Cryptobacteroides. The sequence goes on along the minus strand of JAFRXC010000052.1, from coordinate 9,757 downwards.
GGGAAGGATTGAGGCCTTCGCCCTGGGCAACAAGCCACTGCCATCCCTTATGGACGGTCTGGCTAACGGCCTTGGATACGGACTCATACTCGTCATCGTGGCCATCTTCCGCGAGCTTCTTGGCTCCGGAACTCTGTTCGGCATCCCCGTGCTCAAAGCGCTGGGATACCCCGGAAACGGCCTGGTGATTCTTCCGCCTATGGCTCTCATCATTCTCGGATGCATTATTTGGGTACAGAAATCATGGAATACCTGAGCCTGTTCGTAAAGTCCATATTTGTGGACAATATGATTTTCGCATACTTCCTGGGTATGTGTTCCTACCTGTCGGTATCCAAGAACGTGAAGACGGCGGGCGGCCTGGGCACGGCCGTCATAGCCGTGCTGGCCATAACAGTCCCTGTCAACTACCTGTTGAACAAGTTCGTCCTTCAGCCTGGAGCGCTCAGCTGGCTGGGGCCCAAGTTCGCGGCAGTGGACCTCAGTTTCCTCAGTTTCATACTGTTCATCGCCGTTATCGCCGCCATAGTGCAGATAGTGGAGATGATTGTGGAGAAGTACCTGCCGTCGCTTTACTCCTCGCTGGGAATCTTCCTTCCGCTCATCGCCGTCAACTGCGCTATCCTTGGAGCATCCCTCTTCATGCAGCAGAGGGAATTCGGCAACATACTCGAGGCCATAGTCTACGCCCTGGGATCAGGCATAGGCTGGTACCTGGCCATTGTCACCCTGGCCGCAATCAGGGAGAAGATGGCTTACTCCAACGTACCTAAGGGCCTTCAGGGCATAGGCATAACCTTCATAACCGTGGGCCTGATGGGCATCGCGTTTATGGCATTTATGGGAATATCGCTATGAGTTACACAGTCCTTGCCGCAATAGCCGTGATAGCGATAGTCGCCCTGGTACTGGTGGCGCTGCTCCACTCCGTCACGAAGAAGGTGACGCCGTCGGGGACGGTGAAGATAGACATCAACGACGGCAGCAGGACGCTGGAAGTTACGCCCGGCTCCAACCTGATGGGCACGCTGGCGCAGGAGAATATCTTTCTGGCCTCAGCCTGCGGAGGTAAGGCCAACTGCGGGCAGTGCAAGGTGCAGGTGGAGGAAGGCGGCGGCGAGATCCTGCCTACTGAGACGGGTTTCTTCAACCGGAAGCAGGTAAAGGACAACTGGAGACTCGGCTGCCAGGTCAAGGTCAGGGACGACATAAAGATAACCGTGGACGAGAGCGCCCTCAACGCCAGGAAATACCAGTGCGAGGTCATCTCCAACCAGAACGTGGCCACCTATATAAAGGAATTCACCGTGCGCCTGCCGCAGGGCCGGGGTATGAACTTCAGGAGCGGACAGTACATCCAGGTTGACATTCCCGCCTTCCACGTGCATTTCAGCGATATGGACGTGGCCCGGGAGTACCGCGCAGAATGGGAGAAGTATGGTTTCTTCGGCCTGGAATGCGTGAACGAGGAGCCCACGGTGCGAGCGTACTCGATGGCTTCCTATCCTGCCGAAGGCGACATCATAAAGCTGAACGTGCGAATAGCTACGCCGCCTTTCGACCGAAGTGTTCCGCGCGGGCAGGAGCCCAGGCTGCTGCCTGTGAACCCGGGAATCGCATCGTCCTATATCTTCTCGCTCAAGCCAGGCGACACCGTGACCCTCAGCGGCCCATACGGAGACTTCCTGCTGCCGCAGGACGAGCCGAAGGACGTGGAATACATATTCGTCGGCGGAGGCGCTGGAATGGCCCCTCTCCGCAGCCACATAATGCATCTGCTCAGGACGCTGCGCTCCACGCGCAAAGTCAGTTTCTTCTACGGCGCAAGGGCGCTGAGGGAGGCCTTCTACCTGGAAGACTTCGCGCAGCTGGAACAGGATTTCCCCAATTTCAGGTTCCATCTTGCCCTTGACCGCCCGGATCCGTCGGCTGACGCCGCAGGCATCCCCTATACTGCTGGATTTGTCCACAACGTAATGTACGAGACCTGCCTGAAGGACCACGAATCGCCCGAGGACGTCAAGTACTTCATGTGCGGCCCGCCTATGATGGTATCGTCCGTGACCGGCCTGCTGGACAGCCTGGGTGTCGCTCCCGAAAACATTCTCTACGACAATTTTGAATCAACACATTAAACTGATGACCATATGAAAAGGAAATTACTGCTTTACATCCTCACCGTCCTGACGGTGGGACTGGTCTTCTCTCCTTCCGCATTTGCGGCAAAGGAGACTGCTCCTAAAATCGAGGCCACCATCCATCTGGACCAGGAAGGCTACCCTATCCATCCTTTCGTGCACGGAATGTTCACCGAACTTCTGGGCAATATGTTCGAGAACGGTATCTGGGCAGAGATGCTTTCTGACCGCAAGTTCTTCTATCCTGTGAACAACTCCGAGACTCTGGAGCCCAGGAACTCCAAGCGTCACCAGCTCCGCTGGCGTCCCATAGGACCGGAATCCTCCGTGACGATGGACAAGGAAAACCCTTACGTAGGCAAGCAATCGCCTGTAGTCAGCCTCGGATCCGGTAGGAACGGTATCCGTCAGGCAGGCCTGTGGCTCGAGAAAGGCCGCGGCTATACCGGAAGGGTCGTACTCCGTTCAGAGAGCGGCGCAAAGGTATCCGTAAGCCTTGTATGGGGCAGCGGCGCCAATGACCGCCAGACCATTGTATTCGACGGCCTGACAAAGAACTACAAGAAGTACTACTTCAATTTCACTGCAGGAGCTGACGTCAAGGACGCAGCCCTGGAGATTGTGGGAGAAGGAAGCGGCAGTTTCGAGATCGGAGCCGTATCCCTTATGCCTGCAGACAATATGGAAGGCTTCCGCGCCGACCTGGTTGCCATACTCAGGGAGATCGGTTCTCCTATCTACCGCTGGCCGGGAGGCAACTTCCTTTCCGGTTACGAGTGGCGTGACGGCATAGGCGACCCCGACCAGCGTCCTCCACGCTACGACTACGCCTGGAATACCGTTGAGTCCAACGATATGGGAACAGACGAATACCTTACCTGGTGCAAGCTGCTGGGCAGCGTGCCATATCTGGTAGTCAGCACCGGATTCGGCGACGCCTATTCCGCAGGACAGTGGGTAGAGTACGTTAACGGCTCCGAAAGCACCCCTATGGGCAAGCTGCGCGCAAAGAACGGACATCCCGCACCCTACGGCGTCATCTACTGGGGCGTGGGCAACGAAGGTTACGGCGAGTGGCAGCTCGGCCATATGTCACCCGAGCACTACGTCCTCAAGCACAACTACTTCGGCGAGGAGATGCTCAAGAAGGATCCCAGCATCAAGCTCATTGCTTCCGGCGCTTCCGTACCTGAGCAGAGCAGCCAGTACCGCAATTACCGCAAGCCTTACCAGACTGAACTCCCCGTTCCGTTCCTTGGCGACTTCGACTGGACTGGACAGCTTCTGAAGGGATCGCTGGAGTACATAGACTATGTATCAGAGCACATCTATCCCAATGCCGGAGCCTACTTCGACGACGCCACCGACTCCTGGATTCCATACCAGTTCGACTTCCTGGAGTCCATCCGCCTGGCAGCCAACAGGGTAAAGAACTCCGCTGAATCTATGGACAAGTACGAAGAAATGATCCCTGGAGTAAAGGAGAAGCATACCCCGTACTGGATAGATGAATGGGCCGGCGGTCGCGGTCGCGGCTTCCAGAGCACCATAGGCGCAGCCATCACCCTGCACGAGATGTACCGTTACAGCTACTATGTGATGATGGCCGGAATTACCAGCGTAGGCAGCCTTTACACCTATGACGACAACAAGGCTACCATAAGTTCTACCGGGCTTCTGTTCAAGCTCTTCATAGAGCACCTGGGAGACCTTCCTCTGGGACTGACCGGCAATTCTCCGCAGAAGGCAATGAAAGGAACTCCGTTCGTAGACATTCCTCTGGAGCCTTCTGGAAGTGCCACCTACCCTCTGGACATAATGGCCACCAAGAACAGCAAGACTGGAAAAGTGATGGTATCCGTAGTCAATCCTACCGAAGAGCCTCAGACTTTCGCCCTCAAGTTCGACGGAGGCAAGCCGGATTCCAAAGTAATCGTATATGCTCTCGCCCCGGCACAGAGCACAGATGCCAACACATTGGACAATCCTGACGTAATCCGCCTCCAGACCCGCACTGAAAAACTGAATGCAAACGTAACCGTTCCCGCCCACAGCGTGATCCTTTACGAATACAGCATCAAGTAAACTATAAAAAAAAGAAACTTCTTAAGCGCAAATCTTTAGTTTGCTTGGAAGGAGCGCTCATCTCCGATAGTTTTGCCATAGAAAACTTGAAACTATGGAAAAACAAACCGGGAATGAGCGCATCTTTTGTCTCTCAGGACGTCCGTCCGGGGCGCGTCTGCCCAACTTGCTAAATAATCTTATATTCTTGTGCTGCTTGTTGCCGGCTTGTACCAAAAGCCCGACGGGAGTCGGGGAAGGCTTGGAGGCGGGGTTGAATACCCATAGCAACGTCACTGTAAAATCATCTTCATCATCTCTGACCCCGCCGGCCGGGCTGGATATCTTCGTCTTCAGGGACGGAGCCGTCAAGAGCCTTGACTCCTACAGCAGAGTCAGTCCCCAGGGAAGCACGGCAGACGTAGTTTCCGGCCGGGGAGACCGTATAGTGGCAATGATAAGCGGAGCGCATCTGAAGGCAGACCAGATCGCATCTGTCCGCTGCTATGAAGACCTTGAATCCTTATACGTAAGCCTGGAAGACGAATCCTCCGGCAATCCGGTAATGAGTGGAGAAACCGTAATCTTCGCCGGAGACCCAGGGCCCTGGAACATTGTCCTGGAGCCTCTTCTGAGCAAGGTGGAGGTGCTCGGACTCAGCGTAAAGCTGAAGGGAGCCTACGCCGGCAAGAGCCTGGACAACGTACGGGCATATCTGACAAACGTCAACGGCTCCTGCCAGCCTCTCAGAAGGGACGGCTTCCGGCCTGTGGAAATAGTCAATACCGGGCGTTTGCGCGAGTCCGACATAGACAGGCTTTCCAATCCCCAACTTCTGTTCCGGGTCCCGAAAGTCTCACGTCAGATGGACGGAGAAACCACTTACGAAACCTTCAGCCTTTACTGCTATCCCAACGATGTGGCGGAGGAGAGTTCGGGCTCTCCGTTCACCAGGCTTGTGATACAGGGAGACATTGACGGACAGACTTACTACTACCCCCTTCCCATAAACCGCCCGGGATTCGGCTATTCAGCAGGCAGGGAGGGCATATGCCGCAACGTGAACTACGTGATGAACATACATATCACCGGCCCGGGGTCGCTGAGTCCTTCCGAGGACATCTATGGTTCCCACATCATCACTCAAGGGTCGGCCACTTTCCACCCGGGAGACTTCATAAGCGGAAACGTCGGGGACAGGGTGCACGTTTGGTGCGACGTATATCCGCCTGACACACCTGTGGAATGGGACTGGGAACTGATAGACGGAGACGTCGAGAGGGGCATCTACCAATATGAAACGGATCCGGACGGGCACGGCCTTACGCTGACGCTGACAGGAAGGGGTACCGGAATGGTATTCGTGGAAGTCAAAGGTATAGTGGACGACGCATTCCTTTGCGTCATAGTTGTCCACTGAGAGGTCAGAGCTCGAAGCGGGACTTCTCATGGAGCAGTTTTTCAAACGAATCAAGAAGGATCTGTCTGGTCTTTACAAACCTGTCTTCAGACATCTGCACGTCGTTTATGCATACGAAATCGGAGGTAGGTGCAGCCAGGAATGAAGCAATCTTGGAGGATGAAGCCGCCGCCAGCGAGAAATGTTTGTTGGAATGGCGTTCGTTCACTGCCTTTCCCTGGTAGAACAGGTAATCCAGGAAGACGTAATGCAACAGATTGTACTCCTCACGCACCGGGCTGAAAGAAGAATGGAACTGGGTTGCCATCAGGGCTGACACTTCTTCGCAGGCGCTCCTGGACATAGGATAGACTGTATGCTGGGGCCTGATAAAGAACGGAGACCTGGGCATTCCCAGGGCTTCCCTGACTTTGCGGTCGGTGTTCCTTGCCATTACCTTGAAAAGGTTTCCGGCTATGAGGTTGCGGGAGAATCCGGTCACGGGCTTCCCGTCGCGGAAGAAATCTTCCGCCTTGGAGTCCCTCACCGGAAACATGTCGTCGTTGAAGTTAAGGAACTCCTGGCTGATGCCGGGTATGCGGTGCAGGAACAGTTCTATGGTATTGCAGTTGAACGTGGGAAGATAATCTGCCGGGATTATATCCTTGTGAAGCACTATCTTCAGGTTGCTGCGGTCTGCCCATTCCGGAACCTGGCTCTCGCGTGAGACCACCAGATAGACGTTCTGGATATAAGGCATATGCTTCTGGATACCGCGGAGCAGATATGGCAGCGTCCCCCAGTCGCGGAAGCGCTTTTCCAGCGTGTCTCCGCCCACTGCGGTAGCGTAATCCTGCTGCCACAGCGGATCCAACCCGTTTACGTATGTGATTACTGCATCCATTGTTCCTTGAGATATTTGGCCGTGAAGGTCTTCCCTTCTTTTACCAGGTCTTCAGGCGTACCCTCGAACACCACTTCTCCTCCGGCGTCTCCAGCGTCCGGGCCCAAGTCTATCACCCAGTCGGCATTGCGGATCACGTCCATGTTATGCTCTACCACAACCAGGCTGTGTCCCTTTGAAAGCAGCACGTCGAAAGCCTTCAGGAGCTTCTCCACGTCGTAGAAATGCAGACCGGTGGTAGGCTCGTCAAAGATAAACAATATTTTCTCGCGCTCGCTGATTCCGCTCTCGGAACTCATCGCCAGGAAGTAGGCCAGTTTTATGCGCTGGCTCTCGCCTCCCGACAGGGTGGAACTGCTCTGGCCCAGCTTTATGTAGCCGAGGCCGACATCTGCGAGGGTCTTCAGCTTGCGCACTATGTTCTTAGCGTAGGACTCGCTCCCCTGCTCGAAGAAGGCCATTGCGTCGTCCACGCTCATATTCAGTATGTCGTCTATGTTCTTACCTCTGTAACGCACCTCCAGTACGTCCGGCTTGAAGCGTTTGCCTCCACAGGACTCGCACACCATTGTGACGTCCGCCATGAACTGCATCTCTATCTTCACGACTCCCTCACCCTGGCATTCAGGGCAACGGCCTCCTTCCTGGTTGAAGGAGAAGTACGAAGGGCCGAAACCGTTCATCTTGGCGTACTGCTGCTCCGCCATCAGCTTACGGATGTCGTCGTATATCTTCAGGTAGGTCACGGCGTTGGAGCGGGTGCTCTTTCCTATGGGATTCTGGTCGACGTATTCCACGCGGGTAATCCTGTCGAGGTTACCGCTGAGGCGGCGGAAGGTGCCGGGGAGGTTTCCGGTATCGTTCAGACGGCGGAACATCGCCGGATACAGTATATCCCCCACCAGCGAAGACTTTCCGCTTCCGCTGACTCCGGTCACCACATTCAGCACTCCCAGGGGGAATTTGACGTCCATTCCCTTGAGGTTGTGCTCCATTACGCCTTCCAGCGCTATGGAATAGTTCCAGCCGCGTTTCTGGCGCATATATCTTTTCCTGGCGCCCGACAGGTAGTCCAGGGTGAGGGAGCGTCCGTGCTCCTTGGGAAGGCCCTCCTGAAGGGAGCCAAGGTATACTATCTCGCCACCGTTGACTCCGGCTTTGGGACCCATGTCGATTACGACGTCGGCTGCGCGGATTATCTCTTCGTCGTGCTCTACGACAACTACCGTGTTGCCCATATCCCGAAGGCGTCGCAGGACACCTATCAGTCGTTCCGTGTCGCGCGGATGCAGGCCTATGGACGGCTCGTCCAGGATATACATCGATCCCACCAGCGAACTTCCAAGGGCCGTGACCAGGTTGATGCGCTGACTTTCACCTCCCGAGAGGGTGTTGCCGGCGCGGTTCAGGGTCAGGTACCCGAGTCCGACGTCCTGAATGTATTTGAGGCGGGAAACAATCTCGGAAATAGGTTCAGAGGCTATTTCTTTCTCAGTATCGGTAAGGTGCAGGTTGGCGAAAAACTCCAGCAAGGTGTCCACGTTCATACACAGCAGGTCGTGGATTGTCTGGCCTCCTACGCGCACCCAAAGGGCTTCAGGACGCAGACGGCTGCCGCCGCAGGCGTGGCAGGTGGCCCGTCCGCTGAAGCGGCTGAGCATATACTTGTACTGTATCTTGTATCGTTGGGTCTCCACCCAGTCGAAGAATTCCTGGATGCCGATCAGGCGGTTGGGGTCATCATCGTAGTTCTGGCCCTCTGCGGGAGGGTCGCCGCGCCAGATGAGGTCTTTGATTTCCTGACTCAGCTTGCAGTAGGGCTCGAAAATGGGTATGCCGTAACGGCCGGAGACCTCTACCAGATGATCCTTGAACCATCCCATCTTCTCCCCTCTCCAGCAGGCGATTGCCCCGTCGTAGATGCTGAGGCTCTTGTCCGGGATGACCAGGTCTTCGCTTACGCCTATTATCTTTCCCAGACCGCCGCATACTGGGCAGGCACCCAGAGGACTGTTGAAACTGAACAAGTACTCGTCCGGCTCGCGGAAGGTTATTCCGTCCATCTCGAAGCGGTTGCTGAACTGCTTGAGGCTGCCTTCCGCAACCACGGCCATACGGCCGTCTCCGCGGGAGAAGGCGTCGGAAACCGACGCTATTACGCGGTCGCGGTCGAACGGGGCGCTGGCACGGTCCACCAGAAGCCAGGCTTCCGCTGGCCAGGCAGCGTCCTCTTCCTGAAGGATCTCCTCAATTCGCAAAGGCTGGCCGTCTGCGTACAGGCGGTTGTAGCCCAGTTCCTTGAGGGAAAGGAGCAATTCCACTTTATCGTCCCTTCCGCTCCACTGGATGTCAGCGAGGATGTACACATATCCTGATGCCGTGGTTATGTACTGAACTACGTCCGCTACGCTGTCACGGCGTACCTCAGCGCCGGAAACCGGCGAGAAAGTGCGGCCGATGCGCGCGAAGAGCAGGCGCAGGTAATCGTATATCTCGGTGGTGGTGGCTACGGTGGAACGGGGGTTGCGGGTGTTCACCTTCTGCTCTATGGCTATTGCCGGAGGGATACCGTCGATTATGTCCACGTCAGGCTTGGACATCCTGCCAAGAAACTGGCGGGCGTAGGAGGAGAGGCTCTGCGCATAGCGGCGCTGCCCCTCGGCATAAAGGGTATCGAAGGCAAGGGAAGACTTTCCTGAGCCTGATATACCTGTTATCACTACGAACTTGGCGCGGGGAATGTTTACGTCTATGTTCTTGAGGTTGTTTACCCGGGCGCCTTTAATGACGATATCGTTCATCTACACCTTTCATTCTGCTAACACCCCGGATTCCCTGAAGACTTTGATCAGGTCTTGAATGTCATTCCTGGCCGTGCTCTCAGAAACGTCATATTCCTTGAGAAGCAGTTCCAGAAGAGTATCCGGAGTGAATTCAATGTCCTCCACCTGGCGCCACAGATAGGCGGCAGGTTCGTTGAGGGAGAACATACGGCCCCCTTCAATTACGTCCAGCCCTTCCGGGCACACAATGAACTCTCCGCAGAGTTCCCTGAGAACATATCCTTTTTTCAACTTCATAGGAATACAAAGATAACTCAAAAAAAATTTTGTACCGAACAAAAATATATCTATATTTGCACTCACTTCCAAACGGGAGAACTAAGGTGTGGTAGTTCAGTTTGGTTAGAATGCCGGCCTGTCACGCCGGAGGTCGCGAGTTCGAGCCTCGTCCGCACCGCTTAAAACGCCT
>JAFRXC010000007.1 GCA_017437825.1 Bacteroidales bacterium | reverse complement strand
GGATCCTGATGAAGCTTCAGCTGACGCGCCCTGGAGGCGGACGTCGGCCGACCAAGTTCCGGAATGTCCTGGCTTCATCCTGCTGCAGCGGGGAAGAAAGCCTGGTCGAGTTTGTGGTACCGGACTATCTGCAGCGCTGGGGCCTTGATGTCTTGCCGGGCTATGGCGCCCATTGCCGGTACATAGTCCTGGACACGCAAACAGGCTATCGAGACCAGTACCGGGACTATGATTTCCAGTTCGACCTTCCTCGTTGAGGAGGGTTTTTTCTTGCTCTCCGGTATAGCTGAATTACCTAAAGTATAACTTTAAGTAAATATGCCTAATTTGCTGTATTAGAGTTTGCAAATTAGATTTTCTATTATTACCTTTGCTTGCAGAGGATTAAACCTCGCCACTTAAACCTAAACTTGAACTATGATTGCACTTCCTTCCATTGCCTTCGAGGGCTTCTCGGGCTCCGCTAAGGGTGTGACGGCCAGAAGGGTCGGCGGCCGGAACATCCTTAGCGTGAAGTCCAGGCCGACGGGGCCTACCACCAATGCCCAGGTGGTCCGCCGCGCTTCGATGTCCAAGATATCAAAGTCCTGGAAGCAGCTTACCTACGAACAAATGAGAGAATGGGATCGCCTGGCGGAACACGCAAGCAGCGCCACCGTTCTCGGCAAGAAAACGGAAATCTCCGGTATGAACCTCTACATCCGTCTCAACGTCAATAGGGCAATGGCTGGCGAGACGCTTCTTTCTACGGCTCCGGAATCGAACGTGGCCGTTCCTCTTGTTGAATATAGCAACGTGGCCGTAACGCCACAGCTGATTGTTTTCGGCGGCATCAAACATGAATCCAGCCCTTACAAACTCGTTGTGAAAATGTCCGGTAGTCAGTCTGCCGGTATTTCCAATGGCTGGAGCAAGACCGTCATCATCTCTTCTGAGGTAGAAGATGACTGGGGTGAAGCAGACGTAACTGCCCTCTATCTGAAAACTATCGGCGTGGAGCCTACTCCCGGCCAGAAGGTGTTCATTGAATCCTACTGGCTCGACACCAGTACCGGCTTTACCGGCCTGGTGTTCAAGGATTCCGTCATCGTGACTGGAGAATCCTCTTATACGCCGCGCAAGCGCGTGACTATGGACCGTCTGGCGAAGAATCACGAACAGCATGTCTCTGCTATCGATGTTGACTTCAGCTCCGGCTCTCCGGTTGTTCAGTATGATGTAATGTGCGAAGGCCATAGCAATGTAGCATCTTCCGAAGCTTATCTGGAAGACGATCTGCCGGCGGAACTGAGGGGTACTTCCTGGGCTCTTGGACGTGGCAACGGAGCTGATGGTAAGATTGTGGCCCAATCCTACGTAATGTGGCTCTACGGCGCCCGCTACGGCGATCCAGCATACATCACTTTCGCCCATCGTGGTGGCTACTATGTCAAACCTACCGAGGTCTTCGGGCCTGGAATAATCTACTAATATGGCTATGAATTTCAACTCTACTGGAAATAATTTTGGGGCTGGGCAGATTGCCTTCAAGTCCCATCAGGAGGAGAACTTCGTGGTCCTCAATGCGAAGTTCACCTACAATCCGGAGAATGCGGATTACCAGGCCACAGATGTTCTGGAAATCTATGTTCCGGACCTCAGCATCGACCGCAGTGCCATCTCTGGTGTGTTCCTGCGCTTCCGTGATGTCCGGGACAGTTATGGCTATACATGGGACAACAGCGGCGGTACCGTACTCAAGAGCTGGGTGAAAGATAAGAACACGCTCTGCATCGAGAAGTTCCCCAACTTCGACGAGAAGGGAGAGATTACCATCTACATCCTTGCCCTGTACACCATGCTTGCCCGCGGAGGTAATCCCATCAAGGGAACGAAAACAAGGCTGACGACCAGCCAGGAGACGCAGTATCTCCGCTTTAGTTCTGATACCTTCTTCGTTGAGTTCGAGCATTGGATCTTCCTGCACATGCAGTTTGGAAGTTGCACCTACGCTTATAGGGACTCGCCTTGGGAATGTAATCTGGACAATCTACCCTCGGGCATCACGGCGGATGTGCCTTTCTGCGGAGGCGGCAACCAGTACAATCCTTCTGTGGATGGTATGTCGGAAGCCCACATCGAGAACGGTGTGTTCACCTGCGAGACCAGGACTGCCGGCTTCGAGGACACCGGCCATGATCCGTTCATCTTCGCTTTTCTGGTGCGTGACGAAGAAACTGAATAAACTATGACTGAGAAGAAACGCATAGAATTAACCAGGTTGCAGGGCATCATCGCCATTGCAAGCTTCAGCTCCGGTGTCATCATCGCGGCTGTATGCTTGTTCCTGGTGCCACCGCTGGGTGAGATTGCCAATAGCGCCATCTCTATCGTGAGCGAGCTGCTGGTTCTGTGCGGAGCTATCCTCGGAGTCAAAGCATCCTATGACGTCAAGTTCCGGAAATTCCAGGCAGAACTGGACCAGGTCCTTGATAACGAAATGAAACTTAAACCCTAAACCTAACCTATGAAACCCTCCGCCTTCTTTGCTTTGGCACTTTGCCTTTCCGCTTGCGGTGTTGCCCGGCCCATTCAGGAGTCGGACAACACCAAGGTGGAGGTGAAGACCGTCGTAGAGCGGGTGGTGGATACCGCCTATGTGGAATTGCCGGTTATCGTGGAGAAAGTGGCCACCTTGGACACTGTCTCCGTACTGGAGAACAAATACGCCAAATCGGCCGCATCCGTCTCCGTTGGTGTACTTACCCATTCGCTGGAGACAAAGCCCGTCAGGGAGCCCGTAGCGGTCGAAAAACAGATTGTTTACCGCGACTCCACCGTGTACCGGGACCGCATCCAGACTGTCACCGTGGAGGTGGAGAAAAAGCTCTCCGGATGGCAGCAGGCAAAGCTCCGTGTCGGCGGCTTCTGCTTCTTCTTGATAATCCTTATAGGACTATACCTTATTGTTTCCTTTATCTATAACCTTAACCTCAAAAAACTATGAAGTACATTCCTTCCATCGCCTTCGAGGAGATGAGCGGCAGCGCCAAGGGCGTTACGGCCGCTAAGATGAAGAGCCGCAAGTACATCCGTAACCGTGGTTATGGTGGCGCTGTG
>JAFRXC010000051.1 GCA_017437825.1 Bacteroidales bacterium | reverse complement strand
TGGATGCGTACCGATTCAATCTACCAGACCTGGCACATCCAGTTCGGTATAAAGTATATGTTCAACTAATAAAAGGGAAGAGTAATCATGAAACGTATTTTTACAGCTATTCTCGCACTCGCGACCGGTATCGCGCTTCTCTCTTCCTGCCAGAAGAGCGACCCTCTTGCACTGGCACTCTCTGCTGACAAGGTAGCCGTCGATTTTGACGGCGCCGCTCCCCAGGAGGTGACAGTCAACCTTAACTCAGACGGAGACTGGTACGCTTACGCTCCGGACTGGATTACCGTCACTCCTTCTCACGGAAACGGCAACACCACAGTCAAGATAACGGCACAGAAGAACCTGGACCAGTGGAACGAACTCAAAGCCCCCAGGGCTGACGTAGTGGCTTTCTGTGGTGCAGGTGACATAAGGTATTCCATCAATGTTGCCCAGCAGGGTGAAGCAGGACTTGATGCAACCAAGTATTACAAACAGATTACTTCTGCATCCGAGATGGATCCCGAGGTGACATACCTAATCGTCTTCGACCTCAAGGGAGATCTCCAGGCCGCTATCAACGTAGCTTGCGGTAAAGATGACAATACCTATGCTTACGGTTATACCACTAAGGTCTCCCCTGACGCAGACGGTGTCATCGTTATGAACAACGGTTCGCTCAGCCACAAGTTGGAGCCCGTAGAAGGTGGATATGCCATCAAGCAGCCTAACGGCGCTTACCTCTATCAGAGTGCAAGCTATGCCAACTTCTATCTTACTACCGATATAAACAAAGCCAGCGTTTGGACTGTAGATTTCGGCTCAAACGGAGCTGTGACCCTCAAGAACATCAGCGCAGGCAACAGGATTCTCCAGTACGACAACAAACAGTATTTCGACTTTGGCGCATGGCCCGACGTTACTGACGGCTATGTCCTTCCTTATCTCTATATGGATCAGGCCGAGCCTACCGGAGAGGAACTCTTCGCAGCTGAGAATACATATGTACTGGCCAGCGCTACATCTGCTACCATCCCCGTTACTGCAAACAGGACCTGGAAAGTAAGGAACCACGACAGCTGGGTTAAGGATTTCACTCCTTCAGGAGCCAACAACGGAAAGATCGAGATCAGCCTTGAGCCTAACACTACCAGCAGTGCACGTACTGCAGAGATCCAGATAATCGGCGAGACTACCAATATGGTAGTGAAACTGGTTCAGGCTGCTCCTATGAAGTCCATAGCCGACCTCAACGCCTGGTGCGAACTTACCGGCACTTCTGCTGATTATGATGTAGAACTCACCAACGCAGTAGTTTCCTATGTAAACGGAAGCAATGCCTTCATAGATGACGGAAAGGCCGGAATCCTGCTTTACAAGAGCGGACACGGACTCAAGGTGGGTGACTCCTTCACAGGAAGGATTACCGGAAAGGGAACGATGTACGGCGGAGCCCCTGAGCTCACATCTTGGAACGATTCCGAGGCTACCAAGTCTACAGGCGAGCCTGTATGCGTAACCGTCACCCTTGCAGACCTTCTCAAGAACTTCGCACCTTATGTAAGCCGCGTAGTCAAGGTAGAGGACGTCAAGATTACTGACGGCCTTGGAATGGGAGACAGAAACGGAAAGCTCAGCCAGGGCAGCCAGAGTATCGATTTGTATGCCAAGGTAAACAACAGCGTTGTCATCACCGCCAACTCCGAGGGTAACCTCACCGCCATCCCTTGCTACAATGGAGCAAAGAAGCAGCTCGGCGTATGGGCAAGCAACCAGTTCGAGGCCACCAAGACTGGAGGAGCCATCACTGTTTCAGCTACCGTAGAGGTGGAGACCGGAGAGACAGTAGCCCTGAAAGCTACTTCCAACAGCGGTGCAGAGATCTCATACAAGTCATCTGACGAGACTGTCGCTACAGTAAGCGCTGACGGCGTAGTTACCGGACTTAAGGTCGGCGAGGCTACAATCACCCTCACCGCTCCTGCAGTTGACGGATACACCGCAGCAGAAGCAACCTGTACAGTCAAAGTAGTTGCTCCTTCACCCAAGGTTTCCATCACCCAGGAAGATCTTCCTACTAAATATGGTGATGACACTGAGATTACCGTCAATGGTATCACCTTCCTGGCCAACCAGTTGGCTTGCTTTGAGAAGGGAACTGGCAACAAGCAGGGTATGCAGTTCAAGAAGGAAGTTGGCTACATCGCCAACAAGACGGCCATCAGCGGCAAGATTACGCAGATTGTGATTACAAGGCAGACCAGCTTCTACTCTACCAACTATGTCCTTACTGTTGGAAATGCAGAGAATCCTGAGACTGTAATCACTGGAAAGTCCGATTCTACTTCCACGACTTACGACCTGTCTTCCGGCAACTATACTTTCTTCAAGCTTCAGAATACTTCAGGCTATGCAGGGTATCTTGATTCTATCGTAATCAAATACGCTGAGTAAGAGAGTAAACCAATATTTATGAAGGCGCGGGGCACTTTGCTCCGCGCTTTTTTTTTATTGCACATTTGATTATATTTGAGGATGTAATAACCATACCTATATGAAACTTAAACATATAATCATAGCGCTCTTCGGCGCCGCCTGTCTGGCTGTTTCCTGCGGAAAAGAACCCCCTACGGCACCTGTAGAAGAAAGGGCCTCGGTAACCGTCTCTCCCTCCAGTCTGTCCTTCCCCAGCACCGTAGGATCGGCAGAGGTGACGGTAACGACCAACTGCAACTGGACTGCTGAGTCGGATGCCGAATGGGCATCCCTTAGCATAAGCAGCGGAGGCGTTTCCAAGAGCGGGGCGGTGATAAAAGTCAACGTCCAGGCAAACAAGGGAGAAGCGCGCAGCGCAACGGTTACTTTCACCGGCAAGGGCAGCAATACCGTTACCACAAAACTGACGGTTTCTCAAGAAGCGTACGTCTCTCCAGGGGAACTTAAGCCGTCGGTCACATCTATGTCGTTCCTGGCCAAAGGCGAAACCAAAACCTTGTCTTTCAAGGCCACTGAAGATTGGACTGTATCTACGGGATCTGCCTGGATTAAACTCGATCCAACTTCTGGAAAGGGCTCTGACAAATCCCAGGTGGTTACCGTAACAGTAGATCCCAATGAGGACGACGACGAGCGTTCGGGTAAGTTCACCTTCACGATGGGAAGCAAGACTGCCATTGTGAATGTCAACCAGAATGGATCGATACAGGCCGAAACCATAACGATAGCTCAGTTCAACGGCAAGACCGCCGGTACCGGAGAGTGGTTCAGGATTACCGGAACCATTACCCAGATATGCGACAATACAGCAAAAGCATACGGAAACTTCTACATCAAGGACGAGACTGGAGAGCTGTTCGTATACGGCCTTACCAAGGAATACAGCGAACTGTTGAACGATCAGTCGTTTTCACAGCTTGGCCTGAATGAAGGGGATATCCTGACCTTCATAACCCAGCGTTCGGAGTATCACGGAGAGCCTCAGGGAGGCGGAAACAGCCAGCCGGCATTCTATGAATCCCACGTTCCGGGAACCGCCCCTGCAAGGGCTTATGCAGACTTCAAGGCAGAAATGACAGATCAGCCCTGGCTGGAACTCCCCGCCACATCAGCCGAAGACGACTATCTCTTCCTCCATCACACAATGTACATAGGCAGCAACGAGGTTCGCAATTACTCAATGTACTGGGACCATCACAATATGGTGGCCCGCTGGGTGGCCTATCCTCTTTACCGCAAGGCCATTGGCTATGGAACCAGGACTGACAGATGGGGGCTCGATCCTCTGCTCTCCAGCAGTGAGCAGCCCATCCTCAACAGGACATACGATTCCTCTGACGGTAATTCCTACGACCGCGGACACCAGATCCCCTCTGCTGACCGCCTGAGCTTTGAGTCCAATGTCATGACATTCTACTGGACCAATATGACTCCTCAGTTGAACGACCTGAATGGAGCCCTTTGGTCAAACCTTGAGAATGAAGTTCGCATCTGGTCTAAGCGCAGTGAGACCGATACACTTTATGTAGTATCAGGATGCACCGTAGATGACACTGAAACATTCGTACAGGACAATGATGGAAAGCAGGTTGCCGTTCCTACGCACTACTACAAGGCACTCCTGAGGGTTTATCAGGGTCAATACAACGCCATCGGTTTCTGGGTGGACCATAAGAAATACTCCAACAACAAGGTGGACAAGAGCATAGCTGTTTCCATAGATGAACTGGAGACGCTCACCGGAGAGGACTTCTTCTTCAACCTTCCTGACGGCATAGAGTCATCTGTAGAAGCGAAGGATCCAAAGGATGACAGCTGGTGGTGGAACAATATGGGTGAATGAGTATGAAAAGAATAGTCAGAAGCCTCCTTTCCCTCGTAATAGTAATTGCCATCGGCAGCCTGGTGCTGTTCGCCCTCAGAAGCCTCAAGCAGATAAAGCCGTCGTATCCTGACGGCAGCCTGGTAATAGGTTTCTACAACCTTGAGAACCTGTTTGATGCCGAGGACGATCCTCGCATAAATGACGCTGCCTTCCTCCCTGACGGAGAGAACCAGTGGACGGAGGACAAATACCAGATGAAACTCCACAATATGGCATCCGCCATAAAGGCTATGGCCGATTATAACGGCCAGTACCATGCCATTTTGGGAGTGGCTGAAGTAGAGAATATCCGCGCCCTGTCAGACCTCCTGGCGCAGCCCGAGCTGAAGGACTCCGGCTACAAAGGAATCCTTGAAGAGGGCGGTGACGGCCGAGGCATCGACGTTGGCCTTATCTACAGGCCGGACGTCTTCCAGGTGCAGCAGGTCAAATCCATCCCCTACAATTTCAATGACTCCAGCATAGACTTCTATATGACCAAGCAGGAGCAGAGGGCCTTCAGCACCCGCGACGTGCTTATGGTCCGCGGCCTGCTGCAGGGCGAGCCCTTCGCCGTGTACGTGGCGCACCTGCCATCGCGCGTCAACGACAAACCCGCGGACCTTCGCAACAGAGGAGCGGAGATAATCTACAACGACGCTATGGACCTCCAGAAGAAATATCCCGGCATCAAGATAGCCGTGATGGGAGATATGAACGACGACCCTACCGACGAGAGCATGATCGACTTCCTGAAAGGTAAGGAAAGTCTCGAGGGCCTTACCGACAAGGACTTCTTCAATCCCTTCCTCTCAATGCTCAAGGCGGGGTACGGATCGATGGAATACCGCGGCCAGTGGCAGATATTCGACCAGATATTGGTGAACGCCGCCCTTGCCAACGCCCCCAAGGGAGGGCTGAAAATACAGAAGATAGAAGCCGACAGATACTATGGAAAAGTCTTCAACGCCGATTTCCTGACCCAGCAGGACGGCCGATACGCCGGAACCCCGTACAGGACCTTCTCAGGAGGCCAGTTCATCAACGGCTACAGTGACCATTATCCAACATTTATTATAGTTTCAAAATGAAAAAAGCGTTATTGATCGTGACAGCAGCATTAGCATTAGCATCGTGTGCCAATAAAGACCAGAACCCCTTCTTGCAGGAGTGGGATACCCCATATGGCATCCCTCCTTTTGACAAGATAAAGATAGAGCACTATATGCCGGCTATAAAGGCTGGAATAGCCCAGCAGGAGGCTGAGATCCAGGCCATCATCGACAACCCTGCGGCTCCGACCTTTGAGAATACCGTAGCGGCCCTGGAACTCTCAGGAGAAATACTCTCCAAGGTAACGGGCGTTCTTTACAACTTGTCGGAGACTGAGAACTCTCCCGAGATGGAGGCATTGATAGAGGAGGCAACTCCGCTCCAGTCTCAGCACAGCGACAACATCTATATGAACAAGAAGCTGTACGAGAGGGTTGCGGCCATCTACAACGCAGACCAGAGCGGCCTTACCCGTGAGCAGCAGATGGTTCTCAAGAAGCTCTATGAGGCCTTCGAGCGCAACGGAATCGGCCTCAGCGACGCAGACCAGGAGGAACTCCGCAAGATTAACACGGAGATTTCCACAGTCAGCAACAAGCTGAGCACCAACCTCCTGGCAGAGAACAACGCCTTCAAGGACGAGTTCGGCATTTCAGTTTCAGCATATCCTACAGCAATGACAACCACCGAGGACAGGGCTCTTCGCGAGCGTATGTTCAAGGCCTATTCCTCAAGAGGACATAACGGTAACGAGTATGACAACCGCGAGCTTTTCCTCAAACTTATGGACCTTCGCACCCGCAAGGCCAAGATTATGGGATATGACAACTCCGCAGACTTCCTGCTGGCCAACAAGATGGCCCACGACCACCAGACTGTGGACGAGTTCCTTGACGGAATAATGAAAGCGGCCGTCGTAAGGGCAAAGGAAGAAGTGGCAGATATGGAAAAGATAGCCGGATTCAAGATCCAGCCTTGGGACTGGTGGTACTATTCAGAGAAAGTGCGTCAGCAGAAATATGCCCTGGACGAGGATATGACCAAGCCCTACTTCGAGGTCAACAACGTGCGCAAGGGCGTTTTCCTGGCCGCCAAGACCCTTTACGGAGTAAATGTAGAGGAACTTCCCGACGTCCCTAAATACAACCCTGAAGTAATCGTCTACAAAGTGACTGATGAGAACGGCAACCTGCTTGGAATATTCTCCAGCGACTATTTCCCCCGCTCCAGCAAGAGGGGAGGCGCGTGGATGAACAACTTCCGCGACCAGTATTTCGATGCCGACGGCAAGGAAGTACGCCCCATCATCTGCAATGTCGCCAACTTCACTTCTCCTGACGAGAACGGCGTAGCTCTGCTCACCGTCGACGAGGTGGAAACCGCTTTCCACGAGTTTGGCCACGCCCTTCACGGCCTCCTGACCAAATGCCACTATCCTTCCGTAAGCGGCACCAGCGTAACACGTGACTTCGTGGAGACCTTCTCACAGTTTAACGAGAACTGGGCTTTCCAGCCCGAACTGCTCGCCCAGTACGCAAAGCACTACCAGACCGGAGAGGTGATCCCTCAGGAACTGGTGGACAAGATCATCAACTCTTCCAAGTTCAACCAGGGCTTTGCCACGACAGAACTCTGCGCCGCATCCATCCTGGATATGAAATGGCACGAACTGTCCAGCATCGAGGGCATCGACATCGACGAATTCGAGGCTAAGGTATGCAAGGAGATGGGCCTGATCGACGAGATCATCCCGCGCTACCGCACTTCCTACTTCAACCACATCTTCGGTGGCGGCTACAGCGCAGGCTACTATGGCTATCTCTGGGCAGAGGTTATCGATATGGACGCTTTTGCGGCCTTCGAGGAGTCTCCCAACGGAGTATGGGACAAGGAACTCGCAAAGAAGTTCAAGGAGACCTTCCTTGAGAAAGGCGGTTCAGAAGAGGCTATGACGCTCTTCAAGCAGTTCCGCGGCAGGGAGCCTCAGTCAGAGCCGTTCCTCCGCGGCAGGGGCCTGCTTTAGACTTCCTCCACCAGTTCGTAATCCAGGAGCTTCTGCTCCAGGTTTGCGTCTTTTACACGAATACGCACAGGGTCTCCCAGAAGGAACACCTTGTGCGTTCTTTTTCCGACAAGGCGGTAGCGCTTCTGGTCGAACTCGAAGAAGTCTGAGCGTATCTCACGCAGGGGAACCATTCCCTCTATCTTGGATTCGGATATCTCTACGTACATTCCCCACTCGGTGATTCCGGACACGTGGCCGTCGAACTCCTGGCCTATCTTGTCCATCATAAATTCAACCAGCTTGTACTTGACGCTGGCTCTCTCCGCGTCGGCGGCCAGGGCTTCACGCTCGGAGGCGTGCTTGCACTGCTTCTCGTAATACTCCTGGTTCTGGCTCTTGGCGTCGTCCAGATACAGGCTGAGCAGGCGGTGCACCATAGTGTCGGGATAGCGGCGGATAGGTGAAGTGAAATGGGTGTAGCAAGGGAATGCCAGGCCGTAGTGGCCTATGTTTTCGGTGCTGTAGACGGCTTTTGACATAGCCCGCAGGGACAGCAGTTCCAGGGCGTCGAATTCCGGTGTGCCCTTGGCCTTGTCAAGCAGTTCGTTGAGGGAACCCGCTACGGCCTTGGGGTTGGAGATGTCGCCCATCTTGTATCCGAAGTTCTTGGCAAAAGCCTTCAGGTCCATTATTTTCTGCTCGTTGGGCTCGGCGTGGATACGGTAGACCATCGTCTTGCCCTTTGCGGCCACGAATTCCGCCACGGATCGGTTGGCCAGCAGCATAAACTCCTCTATTAGCCAGTTGGCCTCCTTGGATATCTTCTGGTAGACGCGCAACGGCTTGCCGTTGGCATCCACTTCCACCTTCATCTCAGGCCTTTCGAAGCTGATGGCTCCCAGTTTGAAACGCCTTTCCCTGAGAAGCCTTGCAATTTCCCAAAGAGCTTTGATGGCTTGCTGGAGCATTGTGGGTTCTTCCCCTTCGGCAACGGGTTTCTCTATGATTTCCTGGGCCTGGTCATAGTCCAGACGGTGATTTGAGCAGATTATTGTGCGTCCGAACCAGCGGTTGACAACCTTGCCCTTGGGGGTCATCTCGAACACTGCCGAGAATGTGAGTTTGTCCTCGCCGGGGCGCAGGGAGCACAGGTTGTTGCTGAGTTTCTCCGGCAGCATAGGAACCGTGCGGTCAACCAGGTAAACTGATGTGCCGCGCGCCTGGGCTTCCTTGTCGAGCAGGGTGTCCGGCTTTACATAGTATGAAACGTCGGCTATGTGAACGCCCACTTCGATAAGGCCGTTGTCAAGGGGTTTGTATGAAAGCGCGTCGTCAAAATCCTTTGCGTCGGCGGGGTCTATGGTAAAGGTGAAAGTGTCGCGGAAGTCGCGGCGGGCTTTTATGTCGTCAGGGGTTATGTCGCCCTTGATGGCCCCGGCCTCTTTCTCGACATCAGGCTCGAATCGGTAGGGGAGTCCGAATTCGGTGAGGATGGCGTGCATCTCGGTGTCGTTGTCACCGGGCTTGCCAAGCACGTCAACTATGTGCCCGCGCGGGGCTGTGGCCTTGCGGTCCCAGCCGTCCACCGCGGCGGCCACCTTCATCCCGCTCTTGGCGCCCGTGGCCTTTACCTCGTCTGCGTCCAGCAGGATGTCATAGGGCATAGTGCGGGACTGCATCAGCACCCAGGCCTGAGGGCCCGCTATGTGCAGGACGCCTACGAAAGGGATCTTGGAATGCTCCACAATCTCCACAATCTCTCCCTCGCGCCTGTGAGTCTCGGACTTTTCCCTGGTTATGGCAACCTTGACTATGTCTCCGTGCAGGGCGTGCCTGGTCTTGGATGCCTTGACGAAGACGTCTTCCTCTTCCCCGTCAATTATCACGAAAACGAATCCGTCCCTGGTCATCTGGACCTTGCCCGTCAGGACACTGAATGATTTTCTTGGTTTTCTGGATTTTCCCGACTTCGGGGGATTCTTTTTTCGTTTCATATTGTTTAAATTTGCGCAATTTTAATTAAGCAAATATAAGAAATAATACATTATGAACAGAAAAGTTCTTCTTATGATCCTGGATGGCTGGGGAGAAGGCCGCAAAGACGCTTCCAACGCCATCTTTACACAGGGCACGCCATTCATAGATTCACTCAGGGCAAAATACCCGTTCTCACACCTGCAGGCTTGCGGAGAGTACGTAGGCCTTCCTGACGGACAGATGGGCAACTCCGAGGTGGGTCATATGAACCTTGGCGCAGGACGCGTAATCTATCAGGACCTGGTTAAGATCAACAGGGCCTGCAGGAGCCATTCCCTTATGGACAATCCGGAAATCAAGGCCGCATACGAGTATGTCAAGATGAATGACAAGAAGCTCCACTTCATGGGACTTACCTCCGACGGCGGCGTCCACTCTTCACTGGAGCATCTCTACGAGTTCCTGGCCGAGGCCAAGAAACAGGGCCTCCAGAAAGTGTTCGTCCACTGCTTCATGCACGGCCGCGACACCGACCCCCGCAGCGGAAAGGG
>JAFRXC010000050.1 GCA_017437825.1 Bacteroidales bacterium | reverse complement strand
TAGAGTTGAACTATAAGCTTCTCCTGCCTCAAGTACTCAATCTCCAAAGCTCCAACGTCAGCCACGCGTTCCACGAGAGGACTCAGGCTTTCGAAATACTGGTTAAGCATTAATCCTATTGGAGGTTTAGTAATTTGGTGTCTTAATTGAAGTAGCCCTAACAAAGAAAGTGTTGAGGGGGTTAGCTTGGGTATTGCATCTATAGCAGCATCGATAATAATCTTTTCGGTTGAGTCCCATTTCTCATACATTCTCTCTATCATGGAATCTACTATCATTTCTCTTTGCTCTTGAGTTTCTGCCATTGTGTAGCCCTTCAGTACATTATAAAAAGCCCATTGAACGCTGGGATGTGCAAACTCAACTAACTTAGATTCAAGATTCTTCGCAATTACTTGCTCTAACACTTCCTTTACACATGTTGCAATTACTGCCATCATCTCTTCTCTTGCTTCTTTTGATAGACGCTCTAGTTCTGACTGCAACAAATGATTAGCGACAGTGGAAAGAATGTTTTCATTAAAAACAAGGTCTCCATTTATTATTAGATTATTGCTACCTGTTATTGACCCTATTTTAATAATTCTTTCAAACATTGTTCTATTATTCTGACTTGAAACCCTCGAGGACACATACCCTTATCTTATTATCATACATCATTTTGAATGATTAAATATTAGGTTATTGATAGGCCCTATAAGACAGAGCCTTTACTTGCTGTAGAAGACTATTTCTATATAACTGAAGTTTTTGATTGAACAATAACTCAAGAAAGACGTCCCATATCGGGTCCCGATTAAACATCTTCTTTATGATCTTCCAGGTCTCTTGTTCCAACTTGACTCTTTTCTCGACTGTCTCTGTTGTTACATTTCCTGTAGCAAGATCTTTTTGAATATCTGTTACCAAGCCTCCTATAAATAAAGACTTCATGGCAGTCAGGACTTTCTTTTGCTGTGAGGTCATTTTATCATAATTGTCCTCTTGATACTTATCCAGCGCCGAAAGCATTGAAAAAACATATCTCGTAAATGCCTCTTCTTGTTGGCGATAATATATTAACACTTCTTCTCTGTTCATAATCAATTAATTCTACTACCTTATGCCTCTAAGATAAGTAGTAAACCATGAAATAACAAAGAAAGATATATACAAGTTATTAACCATCATTATGATACAAATGTGCCGCTGAGATTGATAATTTCAGCGGCACGTTAAAAAAATGAATCTAACGCCTATAAAAAGCCCTAAACATTATACTGTACTAAGATATTTGATTAGCTCTTCTGCACTCTTAAATGATCTTACAGGAGTCTGTGAAGGTATAATCTTGACATGAGTTTGAGTATTGCTCACAGACTTGAATATCTCATTAATGTCTTCCGGAACATTGGTTATCTCAACCTTGAAAGGATTTAACTCAGGGCTTTTTAAGAAAGCGTTATAAAATTCATCTATAAAACTTCTTGTTGCAAACTTTATATTACTGAAATCAAGGATAACTTCATCTTCTTTACTATTCTCAATAAATAACTTAAGATCGTTAACTCGAACTCTGGACTTGAGATCGGGCGAAAGAATCTGGGCTACATCTATTGTTCTCATATTATTCAATATAATTTATATAATCAAACTTTTCCTTTTTGTATGGTATACGAAGTGCAATGATTGTTCCATTCCATCGTAATCCATCAGGTAGTGTATAAATCCTATCTTCTGAGGAAGACTTCAAATAAATGCACTCTCCAGACAACATCATATACTGTCCGTTAAGACCCTCTATCAACATCTTTTTGGATGTATAAATGCCAAAACCTCTATTTTCCGTATCTGGAAGATTTTTACTGGATATGCGCCTTTGAGCCGCTTTAATAGCCTCCAAATCAGTGGTAATTTCATTACCAGCAATTCTTTGGTAACTACCTAATAACGTTATTCCTCTGTCTGCAATACACAAATCTAGATACTCTTTTTTAGGATACGCCTGGGCAAAAATGTATCCCCTATCAGACTCTGAATGCTCAGTAATATTGTCTAAAGTCTCTTCTATTATATATTTTAAACCTTGTGCAACATTAGGAGCAATATTCGATTGATGAATAATAATATTCTCCACAACTGTTGACATCACGTCTTTCTCATCGCTATCTGCATTTGCCGGGAAATTGACAATAGGGATATATGTCTTTTGTGAATACCCTTCCATTGAAGCAATGAATTCACTTCTTCTCATCAGGTCTGGATGAATCCCTCCATTATTAAACCTAACAGTATTCAGGTACTCATTAAGATTTGTCACTGATACTTTCTTTCCGCAACTAGATAAATAAACAATTAAGGATAAGGCAAATACTGGAGAGATGAACTGAGTATAAGAAAAGTCAATCACAAGGTCCTCATCTCGCGATTTCTCAGTTTTCGACATAATCTGAATAACAGGAATAAGACCGTTTATCAAGCGGTCATCACTCACATTTATGTATTCATTCAATACCATATAGTTACCATCTTCCCACAAAAATACAAAACACTTTAATAATTCTTAATAGTTCTTTAAAGTAATCCGTTGGTTTCCTCCTTCTCGCCCGAATGACTTGTCAATTCAGGCTAAGAATGAGATGTCGCTGGCGGGAAAGTCTTAATATTCATATTTACTTATCAATGAATGTGTGCTAACTCTCGGAGAAAACTCTCATTTTGGTATCTCACTAAATTCAGCATCGCGGATGAGACCCCAGACAAGGCCAACTTCTTCACAAATGATTTAGCAATCTACCAGTTCTTTATTTATTTTTATAGTCTGTATTTAATTAAACAATGGATAAGAAACAACTTAACAAAGCTGCTTTTATCAAAGCAGGAACTATAAGGAATCAAGTAATTGCTCGTACCTCAGGAAGAACACCTAGAATAAAGGACTATCCTGCTGCAATATCATCTTGTAGCATTATAGGATCAACAGCTCATAAAGAAGATTATTCGAGATCTTGTCAGAATTATCATTTTGAGGAACCTATTAATAGCGCTCTAAGTAAACTTGGTAATATTGGTTGTATTGATAGTTCATGCAAGAATCCAATAGGTCATTGTGCTGAACCTCATGCAGCCAATAAGTTATTAAGAACTCTTAGAAGAAAACCACCTATTCGGAATTTTGTATTTAGTGATACTATCCGTCCTAGAACGATGCAAGCATTGTCTTACTGTAACAATTGTAAAAGAACCTTTCCGTCGCTTACAAAAATATGAGTAAAAACCTTTACAGAGTCGATTATTCTTTGACTCATGACATTGATTATTTTTTTCGAATAGATGACGTAGCCTTTCATGTAGCATCCAATGGAGGTATTATTCCTGATTTCATTGATAGAAAGACTAATTATCGGATTCAGACCGCTGTGTACACTATGAAGGAATTCTTGGAACCAGTTATTATCCCGTACCAACCATTTCTATCAGATTATAAGGTAACTCCTGACATATTTGAAACATATGTGGATTCTTTTTCAAGAATGGCAAGAAAAGGTTTTATTTCTTTAGACAGAATTGGCGCCATGTATAATCCCCATAATCAAGATTTATTAACAATTGCATGGCCGAGCACAAATGATAATACTTTAGGGCAATCTGGATTACTCGGAGTTCTTCCTAATTTAAGAGATTCCTCTCCCACAAATGAGATTAATACCTTTATACATATGATAGATTCTCAAATAGGGAATTATTTTCCTGATTATGCTGTTGTAAAAGCATAATGACTTCTTATTATCATTTCTGGGTTTTATTGTTGCCTTTCAATAGTAAGACTTTGACGGTTATCGACAACATATGATTCCATTTATAAAACTCTCCAGAAAGAAGAATTAGAAATTAGAATTTATTATGTACATTATTTTAAGATTGTCACGATATTCGCAGCCCTACTACCGAGCCAACTCTCTACAAAAAAGGGAGGGGATGGATGAGAATGATGATCCGGATTCAAACTATTGTTAGTAATAACAACGCAAAGTGTTCCCCTTGTTTGATTCATAATGTCTTTCATATCATATTACTCATTCATAGAATACAGATCAGCCCACCTTTCTTCCCCATATCTATATACTCGTATGTAATAAACGAAGACGGAAGACTATTTCGTGAAGGTTTTCCTTTCTGCAACTATATCTTATCTAGATTATTATCATCACTCATATTAATGAAATCCAATACTTCATTATTACGTAATATTACGTTTGTTTAAATCAAGAAAGGCAAACAAGGTTTCAATATTAGAAATGGCATAATACATGACACTTGTAACTATGAGACTATCGATAAAGCCACGTAATACTGTTGAAAAAACTATAAGATCAGAGAATAACGGGAAGATAATCATCAAAAAGAAGGTAATTAACAGAAAAAACATCTCCAGAAGAAGTCCGGATCTCATTGACAATATCACGTTCATCGCATCATCTCTTAACGGACCTTCAAAAGTATCAAGTGTCTTTACCAAATTAATGGATAGAGAAGTAAATAGCGAAAACAGCGTGATTAAAACTGGAATCACTATAGTCCGAATTGACCATATAAAATCCTCTTCTATTTTAACCATACATGAGATAGCGCCAAAGAATAATCCCACAAAAAGCACAATTAATAGTTTCGTCGTAGTGTTCATTTTGATATATAACTGCTAAAAAACGCCTTTACCTTCATATTTGTTATCATAACTACCGTCATCTTATCACCTCAAAACTAATAATAGTTATGAGAAATTATGGAAAAGACAACGATATAGTTGAATATCTAGGACTATTGGTTATAATAACGTCGAATGGACTCCCTTTAAGACACTCTTAAGGGTCCTTATCCCTGGTAGCGATGCTTGATCTCTGCCCAGTTGAGGATCTGCCAGAGGGCGGAGAGGTGGGAGGCGCGGCGGTTCTGGTAGTCCAGGTAGTAGGCGTGCTCCCAGACATCGAAGGTTAGGATGGGGGTGAGGCCGCTGGTCAGGGGGTTGCCGGCGCCGGGTTCCTGGGTGATGGTCAGTGTGCCGTTGGGGGCGCCGGCAAGCCATACCCAGCCGCTGCCGAACAGACCGGTTCCTTTGGCTTCAAAGTCTGCCTTGAAGGCGTCGAAGGATCCCCATTGGGTTTCTATCTGAGTCAGGAGAGGGCCCCCGATCAAGTCGGGGGTGACAGGATCCCCGATCTGGTCGGGGATGACGGAGGGACGGAACTGGGTGAAGTACAGGTTATGATTAAGTATCTGGCCGGCATTGTTGAAGATGGCGGGATGCCCGGTCGAGCCGGGCATGACTGCAGAAGAGACAACTATCTCTTCAAGGGTCATCCCCTCGAATCCGCTGCCTGGGAGCAGTTTATTAAGGTTGTCGACATAGGCCTGAAGGTGCTTTCCGTGGTGGAAAGACAGTGTTTTGGCGCTGATCACTGGCTCCAGTGCATCAGCGGCGTACGGAAGATCAATTATCTTAAACATAATACTATCAAATATAAGAAAAATCTTAACTTTGTTGAAACCGTAAACCTGTTGTTTCATGAGAAAGGTCCTGTTTAAGATTCTGGGCATTCTGGCCATTATTGTCATTGGTGTACTGTTCATTTGGAGGGGTGAGATTGCTACCCTGATGACTGTTAAGTCAGTGGGGGGCAACAAGTATCTGTACCAGATGGAGTACAAGGCGAAATATGACCTGGATCAGGTTATAGAGAAGGATGTCGACACTAATGCCGAGCTGCTGGAATACGTTATCGGGCGCATCGGAAAGGGCATTCCTATCAAGATGAAGAGCGCGCAGGTGGCTGACGATGAGGGAGAGCTGGCAACTATCAACTGCACCAGTTTCCAGGCTGTGAAGGCCGGCGAGGACGGCTTCTGGTACGGCCGCAATTACGATTATTACAAGAATCCTACGATGGTGACCATATCCCGCCCCAAGAAAGGATACGCATCCATCGCGGTGAGCGATATGTCCCACTTCGGCTATTCTTTGGAGAAGCTTCCGGAGAAGGCTCTGCAGAAACTCAGCTGCCTGGCAGCGGTCTACGCTCCGGTGGACGGAATCAACGAGGCGGGGCTCTGCACTTCCATCATGGCGATTCCGAAGCAGGCGTCGCAGCAGGACACGCCGGCGCATGATGTCGGAACGACCATCATAATGCGCCTCTGGCTGGACCGCTGCTCCACCGTGCAGGAGGCCCTTGACCTGGCCAAGACTCTGGACATCCGCCACGACGCCACCGTTGGCTCGGGCTACCACTATATGATTGCCGACGCCACGGGAGACGCTGCCGTACTGGAGTTTGACAAAGAGAACGGGTGGAAGTCGATGGTGGTGCGCAAGTCTTCGGACAAGAACTATATGCTGGTGACCAACCACCTGCTTTCAGACAAGTACTACACCACCGAGCCTGACCCCGCAGTGGGCAACCCTCACAGCAAGAGTTGGTGGAGGTACGAGACGGTAACCGAGTACCTTGACAAGCACAACGGTGTCCTGACCCTCGACGAGGTGCAGGAGTGCTTAGCCCTGGTGCACTGGAAAGACCTTGTTTGGGAAAACGGCACCGTAGAGGACACCCAGTTCAGCAACGTCTATGACCAGAAGGCCATAACTCTTGACTTGCGTAACTGGAACGACTACGACACCACAGTTCACTTCGAACTGTAGATACCCGGTCTAGCCGGGTATGACGTCTGTATAGCCGGGTATGACGTCCTCCTCTACGTCATTGCCGGCGTGACCGGCAATCTTCAGAATTTCAGAATCGCTGCGGAGACGGGAGAGATGACAATCGCATCCCCTCTCCTGATATGCCTGTACGTACAGTTCTTGTAGCTGCCGCCTATCAGGGTGGGCGTACCCTTGTCCGGCGGCAGCAGTATCTGCGCAGTCTTACCGGTAGGATTCAGCACCACGTAGCAGCGCTCGTCGCCTTGCTTGCGTTCGTATACCATTGGATAAGGCTGGTCCACGGGGCTGACGAGGCGCCAGGAGGCGTCGGCGCCCAGGGCCTTGACCTGGGTGCGTAGACGCACCAGTGCGCGCACGTAGTGCAGCAGCGAGTTGGGGTCTTCCTCGGCCTTCTCCACGGTCATACGGTCCGGATCGGGGTCCTGCGGGATGTATATCTTGCCGACGGGCGCCGTGGAGAAGCCGGCGTTGGCGCTGCCGTCCCAGAGCATCGGGATGCGGCAGCCGGCGCGCCCGCCCGAGCCCTCCGTCGGCGGCGCCGCGGGATTCTGCTTCAGGCCTATCTCGTCACCATAGTAGATGAACGGCACTCCCGGCATAGTCAGGAAGAAGGTCATCGCCACCTTCAGCTCGGCGGGGTCGGTACGGCCCTCGGTGCAGAGGCGGTTGAAGTCGTGGTTGCCTGACGGCATGCACACGTAGCCCTTGCCCTGCGAGGCGTCGTACTGAAATTTATAGAGGTCGTACCAGGTCTGGAGGCCGCCCCGGCCGGACTGGTCGAAGTACGGCATCGTGGGCTCCTGGCCATCGCGGCCCCTGCGGCCGTAGAAAAACAGCGTGGAGTAGTTGTACTGCCCGTCGTGGCAGAAGAAGTCTATGTCGAATCCCGCCTCCAGCGACTGCGAAGGGTTGAACCACTCCGCTATCAGCACGCCCTCGGGGTATTCCTGGTCGAACCACTTTGTAAAGTCTTCCTTCCACAACTTGATTGTCTCCGCCTTGTCCACGTCGTTCTTTACCAGGCTGGCGGCCATGTCCACGCGGAAACCGTCTACGCCCTTGTCCATCCAGAACCGCATTATGTTCTTGAGCTCGCGGCGCATTGCGGTAGGCCCCGGCCCGTCCACTGCCTGCTCCCAGGGATGCGTAGGATCCGGATTGGCAAAGCCGAAATTCAGCGCGGGCTGCGTGTCGAAGAAGTTCTTTATGTAGTACGGCCCGCGCGGAGCGTCCGTCTTAACGAATTTGCGCAACAGCGACGGATCCGGACCCGATTCCGGGATGAAGTCCGGCCAAATGTAGTAATCCGAGTAACGAAGGTCCGGCGCTTGGCTGGACTGCTTGAACCATTCGCTTTGGTCCGAAGAGTGCCCTGCCACCAGGTCCATCACCACCTTGATACCCCTCGCGTGCGCCTGCTTCACCAGTTCCACCAGGTCAGTATTGGAGCCGAAGCGCGGATCCACCTTATAGTAGTCTATGATGTCATAGCCTCCATCCGTCCAGCCCGAAACGTAAACCGGATTCAGCCAGATGGCCGTCACACCCAATGACTTAATGTAATCCAGGCGCGACGTAATACCCGGGATGTCCCCGATTCCGTTACCGTCGCTGTCCTGGAAGGACGACGGATAAATCTGGTAGAACACGGCCTCGCTCAGCCAGGACGGCTGGCCGGGCTTCTGCGCCGCAGCCGCCACGCACGTGGCCGCCAGCGCCATCATCAGGAACGCTCTTCTCATATTAAAATTATGTTAATCCCGGCGGAAGATGTCGCGGGTGTAGACTTTGTCTTCTACGTCGTCAAGGACGGAGTCGTAGCGGTTGGCGATGATGGCGTCGCAGCGGCGCTTGAAAGCGGCCAGGTCATTCACCACCTCGCTGCCGAAGAAGCTGCTGCCGTCGGGCAGCGTGGGCTCGTACACTATCACCGTAGCACCCTTTGCTTTGATGCGCTTCATTATGCCCTGGACAGAGCTGTGGCGGAAGTTGTCCGAGTTGGACTTCATCGTCAGGCGGAATACACCCACCGTCACGCTCTTCTCCTGCGTCTGGTCCCACTGGTTGGCGCCGGAGTAATTGTAATACCCGGCTTTCTTGAGCACCTGGTCAGCCACGAAGTCCTTGCGCGTGCGGTTGGAGTTGACGATGGCCTCTATCAGGTTCTCGGGGACGTCCTCGAAGTTCGCGAGCAGCTGCTTGGTGTCTTTGGGGAGGCAGTAGCCGCCGTAGCCGAAACTGGGGTTGTTGTAGTGCGTGCCGATGCGTGGGTCCAACCCGATGCCTTCGATGATGGCCTTGCTGTCAAGGCCTTTCATCTCGGCGTATGTATCCAGTTCGTTGAAATAGCTGATGCGCAGCGCCAGGTAGGTGTTGGCGAAGAGTTTCACGGCCTCGGCCTCCTTGGTGTCCATAAAGAGGACGGGGACGTCCTGCTTGAGGGCGCCCTGCTGCAGCAGCGCTGCAAACTCCTTGGCGCGCGAAAGCAGGTCCGGACGCGACTCCTTGGGGTATCCGACGATGATGCGGCTGGGGTAGAGGTTGTCGTAGAGAGCCTTGCTCTCGCGAAGGAACTCTGGGCTGAACAGCAGGTTCAGGCCGGCGCCGTACTTATCGTACAGGCCGCGGCAGTACCCTACGGGAATGGTGCTCTTGACGACGATAGTGGCGCCGGGGTTCACGCCCAGCACCTGGTCTATCACGGACTCGACGCTGGCGGTGTTGAAGAAGTTGCGCTGAGGGTCGTAGTCAGTAGGGGTGGCGATGATGACGAAGTCGGCGTCGCGGTACGCTGCGGGCCCGTCCAGCGTGGCCTTGAGGTCGAGGGCCTTGCCGGAGAGGTACTCCTGGATGTAATCGTCCTTGATGGGCGACTCCCCGCGGTTTATCATATCCACCTTCTGGGGGATGACGTCCACGGCCGTCACGCTGTTATGCTGCGCCAGCAGCGTGGCCATGCTCAGGCCCACATATCCCGTTCCTGCAATAGCTATTTTCATATCAATACATTAAGTCTATCCGTAAAGATAGCACTTTTTTGTGAGTTCAGAGAGAATAATACCTATCTTTAAGACCTCCGCCCCGGGGAGCCCCGCTTATCGGCCCCGGGGAGCCCCGCCTTCCGGCCTTTTGCCTCCTCCCGAGGCCATTTGGTTCAAAAAAGGCCTCTATTCTGAACGAAACCCTTGTTTGCAGCCCTTTCGTTCAAAAAAGGCCACTCCGCTGAACCTATACTTAACTAAATACTGTTAGAACTATGAAAAACTTTGCTGAAAGAGAAAAAACTTGCGAAATGATGTATGAGATGCGTGGCCCCTACTGGCACGTATATACATCCGGAAAGGAGACCCCGGTTCTCTTCGCGACAAAAGAAGACCTCTCCTTTGTAATGAATGTCATAGCCCAGGTGGCCTTAGAGTTTCGGCCCACCTATAGCCGGAACGGTTTCCAGACTGGCGGGGTGGTCATTATTGCCTTCGAGGTTATGAACAATCATCTTCATTTTATCTTGTCCGGCTCTAAAGAGGATGTCTTGGCCTTCTTTGCTTTTATCAAGAGAAGGCTCTCCCGGACTATCAGTGACGCCCGTTGTTTGGAGGCTAATATGAAGAGCATCGACAATCTGGTTTCACTGAGGAACAACATTGTCTATGTAAACCGTAACGGATATGTCGCCGACCCCAATTATACTCCTTTCAACTATCCCTGGGGAACTGGCAGATTCTATTTCAATGATATTCCCACCCATATCTGCTACTCTGACCTTAAACTGACACCCAAGCGGCAGATGTTCCGTGGAAGGGCTCCTGAATTGCCTGGTGATTGGGCAATCTTGGATGGATATGTCGCCCCTTCTTCATACTGCTCCATACAGTTTGGGATGGGAGTATTCAGAGATGCCCATCACTATTTCAATCAACTGGGGAAAAACGTCGAGGCCTATCAGGAGTTGGCGCAGGAGTTTGGAGATGCCGATTTCCTTACAGACGCCGAACTGATGGCAAAGGTCATCAGTATGGTCCGCGATGGATACAAAGTTTCCAGTCTGCGTGATCTCTCCAGAGCACAGAAGAGCGACCTGGCACGCACGCTGCACTACGACTTCAGGTCTTCCAACGGGCAGATCCGCCGCGTCCTGGGCCTCAGCCAGTACGAAGTGGACAGCCTCTTCCCCCTAAGCGCCGAATAGAACGCTGGCGCCCCTCCTGAACGAAAGCGAGGTTCGAAGGCCTTTCGTTCAAAAAAGGCCTCCCCTCTGAACGGAGGCGGGGTTTGGAGGCCTTTCGTTCAAAATTGGCGCCTCCCTTGAACGAAAGCGGGGTTTGGGGGCCTTTCGTTCAAAAAAGGCCCCTCCCCTGAACAAAAGGTGGGGAGAAGAGCTGGGGGAGGTGGGGCTAGACGAGAGGTCAGGGCGTGTGAGGGAGGGCTAGAAGGCTTTGACGTAGGCGCGGGGAATCTGGATGCGGGCGCGGAGGAGGCCGCAGACGCTGATTACCAGGAAGGTGCGGTTAGGGAGCATCTCCACTTCGCCTTCCACGCCTGCGAGGTTGCCCGCGATAACGCGAACCTTCTGCCCGGGCTGGAACACCTGGTCAGGAGGGCAGAGCGTCGAGGGATCTTCCTCCATCACGCGGATGAAGTCTTCCAGCTGCTTGGGGGGAACTTCCAGCAGCGTCCGCGTGGAGTGGTCGATCAGGTACTTTATGGGAAGGCCATAGCCGTTTGCCAGCGCGAAGGCTTTAGGCTTCTCGCAGAAGATGAAGATCAGATTGGGGATGACAGGCGCCTCGACCTTGCAGCGCTTGTGGCCGCGCACGCGGGTCACCTCCCTGCTGGGGATGTAGTTGCGCACGCCCAACTCCGTCAGGCGAGCCCTCATCACCAGTTCGTGCCCGCTGCGCACCCTTGCTGCAAACCAGCGTTCTCCTGTAGTGGATTTGTCCATTATCCAAAGATAATGGTTTTATTCTTGAAAGTGAGGATTTTCCTTTCCAAATGCTTCTTGACAGCGCGCGAAAGAACTATCTTTTCCAGGTCCTTTCCCTTGAGGGCAAGGCTCTCAGGAGTGTCCTTATGGGTGATGCGCACTACGTCCTGCTCTATAATGGGGCCGGCGTCCAACTCAGCAGTCACATAGTGGCTGGTTGCGCCCACGATCTTCACTCCCCTCTCGTAGGCCTGATGGTAGGGCTTTGCGCCTACGAATGCCGGAAGGAAAGAGTGATGGATGTTGATTATGTTGTGAGGATACTCGGCTATGAACTTGTCACCGATAATCTGCATATAGCGGGCTAAGACTATGAAGTCAATCTTCAGCTCCTGCATCAATGCCATCTGGGCCTCCTCCACCTCGGCCTGGTTGGAATGGTCGGGGGCCACGTTCCAGACATAGTATGGAATCTTGAACTGTTCTGCCACGTAGCGGAGGTCTTCGTGGTTGCTGACAATGCAGGGAATCTCCACGTCCATCTCCCCCGCCTCATAGCGGGCCAGAAGGTCGTACAGGCAATGGCTCATCTTGCTTACAAAGATGGCCATACGGGGCTTGCGGTCGCTGAAATAAACGTGATAATCAATGCCGTAGCGCTTGCTGTACAGCGTGCCGAAGTACTCGCTGATCTTCTCCCTGGGAATCTGGAAACCGTCTAGCTCCCATTCCAGTCGCATAAAGAAATGCTTGTCAACGTTATCTGTATACTGATCCAGATAAACGATGTTTCCGTTATTGTCCGATATGAACTTGGTGATTTCTGTGATTATGCCCTTCTTGTCCGGGCAATGCAGAAGGAGAATTGCTGTATTCATTTACACTGCTAACTGATAACCAACGCCAAAGATAGTCATTTTAAATAGTTTTTATTATATTTGAAATTGGTTAATATCGGATTTTATGAGCCCTTCCGTAAAAAGCGTCTTGCTTGACTCCATCTCAATTGTCCTGGGTGTTTTCATCACCTTTGCCATCCAGGGCTGGATAGACAAGGCCCACGACCGCAAGGAAGTCAAGTCCGCCCTCTGGCTGGTCCGTACGGAACTGATGAACAACCTGCAGGACATCAACACCCTTAACGATTACCTGAATCAGGAGCGTGCCTCCGCCCAGTACCTGATAAGGCATCGTCAGGACATAGACTCCTGCCCCGCCGACTCCATAAAATACCACAGCGGAATAATCCTGGCAGAAGTGAACGCCACCGTAAGCAACGACGCGCTGGAGCTTCTTCAGTCGTCTTCCCTCTTCCAGAAACTGGGGAACAGCCTCCTTTCAATGAAGATAATCCGCGCCTACGACAGCTGTCAGCTGACGGTAGACATAGCCAACCGGCATATCTCGGAAAGAAATGCCAAGTTGGAGAATTCCATTAACGAAGACAATGTCAAGGCTGTTACATATGACGGAGCCATAGACCTACCAAAATTCATAAAGACGGACTACGGCTTCTATTCTGTGATGTGGATCATAAATCAGGTAGTTGCAGACCAGACCGCGGACATAGCCGACATCCAGGAAGCCATGACGGCAATAGACAATTATCTAAGCAGACAATAATAACATATTAAAATAAAAGCGATTATGAAAAAAGAAGCACCAGGAAAGGTTATCATCACCCCTCGCCCGCCTGTAGGCAGCGGAGAAGAATCGGATATCGTTTTGAAGAGCAGCATCCCCTGTCCTCAGCCTCTAAGCGAAGAGTCTCCTGAGGCTACGCCTCTCGACACCAGTGACGAAAAGGCTCCGGATCTGGGCAAAGTCGCCTTGGATCTCAAGGACAAAGCCAAAGTTGTGTGCAATCAGGCTCCTTTATCAGACAAATTGTCAAAATAATTTATACTGTGTCATAAGTTGACACTTTGACGCCGTACTTTTGTCCCTGTCATATCTCGAAGATGTTTTTGTTGTTTTATCGGGAGCGGGCGACAATAAGTATCGGCGTCTTGAACGTATGCGGAGCCGCGAGGCTCGATGTGACCCGCAGGCCCCATCCCGGGGCCTCAAAAGGGACATCACCGCTCCGATAAAAACACTCTGATGACAATAGAGACCCATCCGTTGGAACCTTTCCTGCCGCAGGACGCTTCAATCCTGTTCCTTGGCAGTTTCCCTCCGCCCCGCGCGCGGTGGTCAATGGATTTCTTCTACCCCAATTTCAATAACGATTTCTGGCGCGTAATGGGGCTGGTACACTTCGGCGACGCACAGCACTTCGTTAATCCGGCCGGCAAGCGCTTCGACTACGAGGCCGTGGTCGATTTCTGCCGCGCAGCCGGCCTGGCCTTCTTCGACACCGCTTCGCAGGTGCGACGCCTCAAAGACAACGCCAGCGACGCCTTTCTGGAGGTGCTGCAGCCCACGGACGTCGGCGCCCTCCTGGCCCGCCTCCCCCGCTGCCGCACCATCGTCACCACCGGCGGCAAAGCCTCGGAAGAACTTGCAGCCCTTCTGCGAAGGAATTCTGCATCCACTGTTGATTCCGAATTTCCCAATTCCCCCGTCATTCCCGGCTCGACCGGGAATCTCCCCGACACCCCCGTCAGCATCCCCGCCCCCGGCACCAGTGTGGACGTTTCGGCCTGGGGCCGCACGCTTCGGTGGTGGCGGATGCCATCCACCTCCCGCGCTTATCCCCTCGCCCTCACCGCCAAAGCCGCCGCCTACGCCCGCCTTTGGCCCTAACTCCCTCCACCAGTAGCCACAACCACGGCGCCGGGAAGGTATATCCCTGTCGGAGCCCGTGGCCGCCCGTGGCCGCGGGAACGGGAGGGGCCCGCGCCGATGGCGTGGGAGGGATGAGCGAAGCGAAGGCTAACGACAGGGAGATACCTTCCCGGCGCAGAAGACCTAGCAGCCAACTACGTACTTGCTGCCTGGGAGCAGAGAGATGAGCTTGGTGCAGAGTGCGGAGGTCACGAAGGTGCAAACCGCGATGAACGGAATAGAAAGCGGCGTGGGCAGGTGCAACATCTGCATTGAGACTATGGTCCACAGATGCAGCCAGAAAATGTGCATCAGGTATATGCCATAACTCAACCGCGACAGAGACTCGATGAGCCTGGGTGCACGATCCGCCTTTATACAGGTGAACAGCAAGAACGCCCCCGCCGTAGCGAACACCACGTTAATAGAGCAGAACCTCCAACCTACTTCCAACACCGGAGTCTCCAGCAGCACACCCGGAACAGCCTGGATATAATACGAATAGATAGTAACGGCAGAGCCGGCCAACAGCATAGCCGTGCCCACCGCCATACGCCGTCCCCTGTCCCAGGTCAGGTGCTCCTTGATGTAATGCGCCAGCACCAGATACCCCAGGAACCCGGAGAAATACCAGATTATATGGAACTCGTTCCAGAAGCATTGCCCCCACAACTCCCCGAACCACCTGTTAAGATAAGGCATGCAGGATGAAATGAGGAACAGCAGGAGAAAGAACCTCTCTTCACGCGCAGTCGCCTGCTCCAGCCAGGGAGAGATCACCGGAATGAACAGATACAATCCGAACAGCGGGAAGATGAACCAAAGATGCCCTCCAAGAGTCGGGAAGTTCAGAGGGATTCTGGAAAGGTCCCGAAGCGAAGTGGCAACGTCAATCTGTCCCCAAAGCAGAGGCAGAGTAGCATACAGCACAGTGAAAACCAGGAAAGGCGGAAATATCTTTCCGAAACGGCGACGATAGAACTCCCGCGCGCTCTGCTCCTTCTTCTTGGGCGCCAGCAAAAACGCCGACACCATCATGAACAGCGGCACTGAAATCCTTGAGAAACCGTCAAATAACGACACGCACAGACGGTCCGTCTGGTTTGCCAGAATTGCCTGGGGGCCGGCCATATCGGTAGACTCCGGGCCCGGATAATAGTTCTCGCTGGCGTGGACTATCATAACCAGGAAACAGGCAAAAACCCGCAGATAGTCCAGAAATGCAATCCTTTCCTTTTTCATAGCTGTAAAAAAAGATGGCCGGTCAAAGCCGGCCATACTTTAAAGAATCAAATGTTATTTCTTTTTGAATAAAGAAACCACCCAAAGAAGAACTACAGCTCCTACGACAGCCGTGAGAATCTGGCCGATGATGGTGCCTCCGAAGCTTACGCCGAGCCAGTTGAGAAGGTTTCCGCCGATGAATCCACCGAGGATACCTACGAGAAGGTTTACAAGGAAGCCGAAGCCGAAGCCCTTAACGAGCCTGCCTGCCAGGAATCCTGCAAGGGCTCCAATGAGTATGGTAATTAAAATTCCCATGATGATTAGATTTTAGTGTACACACAAATATAATAAAAAATCTATGATTCCTGCTCCTCAACCAAAGAAGTTGAAGCACGCACGGTAACTGTATTCTCGTAGCAGTCGAACATCTCCTCAACCTTCTCAGTATCACGCACTTTGGTAACAAGACTGACTACAGGAACTATTACCAGGCCAAGCACCATAGCCAGTACGCCAGCGTTGATAGGCGATGTGAAGTAAGGGCTGATGAAAGTCTTTCCGGTGAAAGTGCAATACATACAGCAGCACATCACCACGATTCCCGCGATGAATGAAGCCCAGACGGAAGCAGCCGTAGTGCGCTTCCAGTAAAGGCCGTACAGGAACGGGGCCAGGAATGCGCCCGCGAGCGCTCCCCAAGAGATACCCATCAGCTGCGCGATGAAGGTAACGGAACTCTTTGACTGCACGATAGCTATGATTGAAGACACCGCTATGAAGAAAATCACCAGCAGACGGATGCTGAGAAGCTTCCTGCGCTCGCTAAGATGCTGGCCCTTGCGGGCTTTTGCCACGGCAGGGTCTATGATGTCAAGCGTGAGCGTGGAGCCTGAAGTGAGCACCAGTGACGATAGCGTGGACATAGACGCCGAAAGCACCAGGATAATCACTACTCCAATCATCAGGTCAGGCAATGAAGCCAGCATTGACGGCACAATGCTGTCGTAAACCGGAGTCCCCGAGGCCGTGTACTCAATGCTCTGTCCGTAAAGCCTGCCGAAACCTCCCAGGAAATAGCATCCCCCAGCCACGATAATTGCGAAGAACGTGGAGATGAAGGTTCCCTTGCGGATGGCGGCCTCGTTGCGGATAGCGTAGAACTTACCTACCATCTGAGGGAGTCCCCAGGTGCCGAGCGAAGTGAGCAGCACCACGCCCAGCAAGTATATCGGCTGAGGCCCCAGGAACGAGACGAAGGCGCCGTTCAGGGCGGGCGCGGCCTCGGACGGAATCTGGGAGAGGCTCTCCACGGCCGCGCCGAAGCCTCCGTTGCCGCTGAGCACGGATGCAATCACTGCACAAATTCCCACCAGCATAATGATTCCTTGTATGAAATCGTTAACGGCGGTAGCCATATATCCACCTACCCATACATAAATGCCCGTGAGCACTGCCATTCCAAGCACGCACCACAGATAATCTATGTTGAACGCCATACTGAAAAGGCGCGACAGTCCGTTGTACAGGGAAGCCGTATAAGGAATGAGGAAAATGAACACGATAACCGATGCGGCTACCTTGAGAGCATTGCTCAGGAAACGCTTCCCGAAGAAGTCAGGCATTGTGGCGCTCTGAAGATACTGTGTCATAAGTCGGGTCCGGCGTCCCAGGATCCTCCAGGCCAGCAAAGAGCCTATGAGAGCATTGCCGATACCTATCCAGGTTGCGGCAAGGCCATACTTCCAGCCGAACTGTCCCGCGTAACCCACGAAGATCACGGCTGAAAAATAAGAAGTACCGAATGCGAATGCGGTAAGCCACGAACCTACGTTGCGGCCTCCGAGCACAAAGCCCTGTACGTCCGTAGCAGTACGGCGGCAATAGATGCCAACGCCTATCATCAAGGCGAAGAACAGGAGGAGGAGTATTATTTTTAGTAACATATCCGTAAAGCTACTAAAAATAATTTAAAAAATCTTTTAAGAATCCGTATTTCTCTTTTCTTCAATAGTTTGGAGCACTACCGAAAGGATAACCAGGCCCAGACCCAACCAGAAATACAGGCCCACCTCGGCCGCCTCCCCGAACAGGATTGCGGCGAAGATGATACTGTACACAGGCTCCAGGTTATAGGTGACGTTAACGGTGAAAGGCGAAAGCCTGGCCAGCGCGTGAATCTGCAGCAAAAAAGGAATCAGCGTGAAAACCGAGCCCAGCAGAAGCAGCGCCCAGATGTCGCTGGTTGAAGGCACCAGGTCCGCCCCTGGGCGCAAAAGGGCCATCAAAGGCATACAAAGGATCAGGAAGGTACCCCCGCCCAGCAGTTCGTAGAACAGCATTGTGGGGCTGTCAGATCCGGTAGCTGCCGCCACCCTTTTATTGAGAATGGAGAATAACGAGTATACCGCCGCGCACAGCAGGCCGAACACGATTCCCAGACGATATCTTACGTCCAGAGTGAAAATAAGCAGGGTTCCTGCTATGGAGATGAAACTTATGAGCAGCTGCCGCAGGGAGAAACGGCTGCGGTTGACAATAGGCAGGAAAAGAGTGGTGAAAAAGCACGACGTTGCTATGCAGGTGACTCCCACTGAGACATTGGAAGCCTGGATGCTGGCATAGAAGAAGACCCAGTGGATTGCCAGAAGCACCCCGCAGCCCGCTATCATAAGAACGCTTGAACGGGGGATTCGCTTAAGTTTTCCCGTAAAGAACATGAACAGGGTCATACACACAATGCTCACCATCACCCTGTAGCAAACAAGCGGAAGACCTGAAAGACTTATCAGTCGGCCAAAAAGACCGGTCCCACCGGCAAGCAGTACGGCCAGGTGCAACAGCAGCAAAGTCTTGTTTCTTTCGCTCATTTGTACGTTTTTTCTTACAAAGAAAAGAATAAAATCAAAAAAAGAACCTAACTTTGATTTCGTATATGAGACCTATTGTCCCGTTAATAGTACTGACCTGCCTGTTTTTTTCTTGCTCAAGCCACAAGCAAATAGATGCTGAGTTGAAGCGGGCAGACCGCATTATGCTTCAACACCCGGACAGTTCTCTTGTAATTCTTCAAGGAATAGACAAAAAAGATCTCAGTACAGAGCAGCTACGCGCATATTATTCCTTGCTCATATCCCAGGCCTTGGATATGAATTCCATTCATATTACAAGTGACAGCCTTATTTTGCCAGCTGTCAATTATTATGAGAAGCATGGCAGCGCAAAGCAGAAGCTCCGCACCAGCTACTATATGGCAAGGATAGCCAACAATGCCGGAGACTCCGAAGAGGCTATGGAATGGCTGGTCCAGGGAGAATCCTTCATCCCTCAGGCCGACGACATGTTCACGGCTGCCCATCTCTACACCCTTAAATCAAGCATTTACAAAAGCCATTACGATTACCATGCTGCCCTGGACAATGACATCAAGGCCAGCGAGTATTACAAGAACAACCAACGTCCATACAGATACAGCTATTCTCAGGTCTCGATCGCAGACGATTATCTGCACTTGCATAACCTCGAGTCTGCCAACCAGGCTCTGGACGTACTCACTCCTTACTGGGACAGCCTGGCGGTATTCATCAGATCCAACTATCTTGAGACCAGGATAGGAATAGCCATAGAGGCACAGGATACGGCACACGTAAGAGCCTTGAAAGACTCCTGCTTCAGCCAGATACCCAACCCGCGACAAAGGCCGTGGATCGCCATTTCAGACGCCTACAACGCCTGCGAAATGCTAGACTCGGCGCTTTTCATCCTGGATAATTACGCTACTTATGCGCCCAACCTTCTCGACCGGGATTATTATACCCGTGTCTCAACCATATACGAGAAGAAAGGGGATTACCAAAAGGCCCTGGATTCTCGCAAGAAAGCCACAGTGGCAGTCAGGTCGCATCTGACGGATGTGCTCAATTCCGACACCAGGTTCATGGAGGAAAGGTACAAGACGCAGATTGAAGAACTCAGGCAAGAGCGTCTGCGCACTTCTCTTATAACAGCTATCGTCCTCATTCTTTGTCTGGGCTTCATAGCCCTCAATTATTTGAGGAAGGCCTGGATGAGGACAAATACAAGTCTCAGCTCCCTGAAACTGGAATACGATGACCTTCAGAAAGAAAGGGATCTTCTGATTGCAGCTCAGGATAAGTCTGAAGTTATGAACGACGACATCCGCAAGATTGTCAATCAGCGTCTTTCACTGCTGGACAAAGTCCTGCTGGGATTCATGACTTCCAATCCAGGAGACCAGAAGGTGGCCAGGGAAGAAATCCTGGAACTGCTCAACAATAAAGACGAGTTCATCCTGTCCACTGCCAAGGTCTTTGAGGCCAGCCATCCCAAGTTCGTCGAATTCCTCAAAGAGCATTACCTCAACCAATGGGAGATCGGATACTGCTGTCTATTCCTGATGGGAATGTACTCCAAAGACATGGAACCGCTTTTCAGCCGCGCCACCAGCAGCAAGTTCAACAGCATCATCCGCAACAAGCTTGGGTTGTCCCTCAACGGCACCAAACTTAAGACCGATCTTCTGGAGACAAGCCGGGAACTCGAGGGAAAATGAAGCCCGAAAAAGGCCACATTTTGACCCTATGAAGTTTTTGCTCCCTACCCCCTATTGATTATCAAATAGTTAGCAATGCCAAAATGAAGTTTATTTTTTGTTTTGAAAATGAATACTATGTACTTTTGTACTGGTTAGATTATATGATAAGTCAAGATTTCAGACTTGGATCTGTGAAAAGCTTCAAAAGCTGTACAGTATCGAATCATTACACACAAAGAGAGAGGCCCCGCCGGGATGGCGCGGCCTCTCTCTTTTGTACGTCATCCCCGACTCGATCGGGGATCTGGATAGCCGGTCAAGCCGGCTATGGCAGTTATTTGAAATTCACCCAGTCAACCTCGACGTGGTTGCCGTCGGTCATAAGAAGGTAGAGGTTGTGAACTCCCTTCACGTTTCCTGAAACAGGCACTGTCCTTTCTGCCCATACCGCGTCTCCCGGTA
Organism: Bacteroidales bacterium; assembly: GCA_017437825.1. Taxonomy (GTDB): domain Bacteria; phylum Bacteroidota; class Bacteroidia; order Bacteroidales; family UBA932; genus Cryptobacteroides. Next base: position 23,451 of record JAFRXC010000050.1, on the reverse strand, counting down.
CGTCGAACGAAGCCAGAACCGGACCGTCAAGTGCATCAGCGCGAAGCTCTATCTTTCCTCCTGCCAGGGAGTGAACCCTGAGGGTTGCGGAATTGAGATTGCTCTGGCCGAAGTCTACCCTGTCATAGCTGATCCAGCGGGGATCCTTTTCCTGAGTGGTATTCCAGAGGATAGCCTTCCATCCGTCGAATGTATACTCGGAATTGAGGAAGTCCACTGCCACGTACTGCTCGGACTTGTTGGAGTAACGGTCTATCTGTATGAGGGATGTCGCCTTGGTGACGCCTACGCCGCGGAGAGTGGGAGTTACCATCTGGATGGTTCCGTCAGGATTGAAATAGAGGTAATCTATGCACACTGACCTGTTCTTGTCGAAGTACGGAGAATAGTCGTTGTGGTGATAGAACAGGTACCACTGTCCGTCAAGCTCTATGAAAGAGTGGTGGTTGGTCCAGCAGATGGTCTCTGACTGCTCCATGAACTTGCCCATGAAAGTATACGGGCCAAGAGGATTGTCTGCCATACAGTATGCGAGGGTCTCGCGGGCGTCCTCTACCCAAGGGAAAGTATAATAGTACTTGCCGTTGCGCTTGAACAGGAACGGGCCCTCAGTCTGTCCTCTGGGGATTCCGGTGATGGTTACAGGCTCTGAATCCAGCTCCAGCATATTGTCTTTGAGGCGGGCTACCTGGAGTCCGCGGCCGGCCCAAGCCAGATACGGGGTGCCGTCGTCATCAATGAAGATGCAGGGGTCTATTCCGCCTATGCCCTGAATTGGCTGAGTCTCAGGGACGAAGGGACCGTAAGGAGTGTCGGAAATTGCTACGCCTATTCCGTTACCTCCGCGCACGCCCTCACGCGGCTTCTGCGGAGCCGGGAAGTAGAAGTAGTACTTGCCGTTGTGGTAGTTGCAGTCAGGGGCCCACATACTGTAACCTGCGGAGTTCACCCACGGAACGTTCCACTGGTCTACGATTACTCCGTGGTCTACCCAGTCTACCAGGTTGTCAGAGGAATAAACGTGATAATCCGCCATACAGAACCAATCCTTGCGGGCATATTCTGCCGGTGCGGGAATGTCGTGTGACGGATACACATAAACTCTGCCGTTGAATACGTGTGCGGACGGATCCGCGCTGAACTGTCCCTTGATGATAGGGTTCTGGGCAGAGAGGCTTAATGAAGCAGCGCAGGCTGCAATAAGGAAAACTGCGATGGTTTTTAGTTTCATATACTGCGTATTAATTGAATTATCTCAATATCCTACGCAATATATGAAATTATTTTATCAATTCCTCCAGGGCGGCTCTTGGAATCTCGCCGTTCAGGCAGATAAAACTGCACTCGTCCGGCTCGAAGGTAAAGAGCACGAATCCTGTTACGGTGGCCTCCGGGCCCATTGTGTAGATGCGGGTCACCTCGCCGTCTTCCTTGGCCTCCAGGAGCATCTCGTAGTCTCCGCGGCGGATGAACCTGTCAACGTCGCGCTTCATATCTTCATTGACGTCAGGATTCTCGCTGTTCAGGATGTACATTCCGGTCAGGGATTTGATGATCGGGCCGAGATTCACGTTCTCCCCTTCCAGTTCTATGTCCGGGATCGTCTTCATCAGCTTGAACATTGCCGGAGAGATGTACACGGCGCTGACTCCCTGTCCCTCAGAGTATTTGTTGTAGATGGTCTTGCCGTCCTGGGCAAGAGCGCTGGCGCCTATCAATGCTGCCAGGGCAATCAATAGTATCTTTTTCATTATCTGCTGTTGTTAATTATTCTGTTAACTGTTTCCAGGGGTTCCTCAACCTGGCGTACGGACTCGACTCCGCGGTCGAGCTTGGATGAAATGAGCGCGAAGGTCTCTTCTACCTTGGCGTAGGCGATGAGCGGATCGTCATAAGTGTCCTTGGGAGTGCGGGGGATGGCGAAGAAGACTCCGATGCAGGCCGCGGCAAAGACGGCGAGAAGCGCATACGGACGCCAGAGTGGCCAGCGGGTAACGCGGGCGGAAGAGGCCTCTCCCATCGCGGCGGCGGCCACGGCACTCTTGACTGACGCCTGGAGGTCCTTGGGGACCTTGACGGCACTGTCCTGAGCTATCTCTTCAAGCTTGTCAAAACTAATGTTTTCTATTTCTTGCAAGGATTTCATAACGCTTCTTTGATTTTTGTCCTGGCCCGGCTTATCATCACCCTTACTGCCAGATTGCTCATTCCTGTTTCCTTAGATATCTGCTCGTTGCTCATTCCTCTGAGCAGTTTCATTTCAAGTACCGCCCTTTGTCTTTCCGGGAGTTTCCTGACCGCCCGCATAAGCCGCTCCGCCTGTTCCTTGGCGGCCTGCGGGCCGTCGGCCGTGTCATCGGCTGGAATCTCTTCTGACAAATCCGCCCTTGCCCGGCGCGATTCTTTGCGGATCCGGTCTATGCACAAGTTTTTCAGCAGTCTTATGCCGTACCCCATAGGGTTGTGCACGCTGTCCAGGGTATCCCTTGAATTCCAAAGCTTTATGAACAGGTCCTGTACGGCATCCCTGGCGTCCTGCTCCGATTCAAGGATGTAGTATGCAACCCTGTAGAAGCCGTCAGTCAAAGGCAGGTAGATGTCACAGAACTGTTCGTAGGTCATATCAGCGTGAAGCCATGTTCAACACGGAATCCAGGGAGATGGTTCCGAAGAGGCAGATGAGAGTGCAGTCTTCCGGGCTGAACAGCACGAAATTCCTTACCCTGTCTCCCCTGTCGTCCACAACTCCGTACATACGCATTATGTCAGAGCCGTCCTTCACCTCCATAAGCATTTCCGCTCCGTTCAGGAGCCTGCCTACTTTCTGAGTGAAGCCTTGCCTTACCTGGGGTTCGCAATCGGAATAATCCACCACTGCCAGTTTCTTAATGCCTTTGATAAGCCTCTTGATCTCCTTGATTTCGGGGTCGCTCCCCTCTACGGTTCCCGAGGAGATAAGGGATTTGAGGATTCCCGTTCCGAGCCTGCCCACCTTCACGGCCTCGAAGCCGTCGTACGCTTTGTATTCGCTTATGAGCAAGGATATCTGGGTACCCGGAACTGGTTTCCCCTGGGCATTTGCGCTGCCTGCCAACGGTAAGGTCAAGGCAAGGACGATTATGATAAAAAAGTGCTTCATTTTTATAAACAAACTTCATTAACAAGACGCAAAACCCCGGGGATTGTTACAGAATAATTGAAGATTTTATTTGATTTCTACCACCGCTCTCTGTCGCAGGTCGTCGGAGGCGGAGCCCAGCAGCAGCTCCACCGTGCCTTTTTCCAGTTCCCAGCCATTGTCCGACCACCAGCAAAGTTCGCTTACAGGCACCTCCAGGGTCACTTTCTTGCTCTGGCCGGCTTTAAGCGCCACCCTCTTGAATGCCTTGAGTTCCTTTAAGGGATACTCCACCTTGGCATCCTTGCGGCTGACGTACAGCTGGGCGACTTCTTCGGCCGGCATCCAGCCGGTGTTCTTCAACTTGAAACTGACCTTGATGGTCTCGCCCTGTTTATATGCCTTCTTGGATGCCTTCAGGTCGGAATATTGGAAATTGACATATGAAAGACCGTGGCCGAAGGCATAGGCGACGGGAATGCCCTTGGTGTCGAACCAGCGGTAGCCTACCAGAAGGCCCTCTGTGTACTTGGAGTCCGGTGCCTGACGGCGGAAAGGGCCGCCCTGTGCCATATCGGCGCGGTACATTCCGGTGAAGAGGTCTTCCTGGGTCTCGGCCCTGTTGGGGAAATTGCCCATGGCGTAAGCCGGAGAGTGCTCCAGCGCGAGGGGATAAGTGAATGGAAGTTTGCCGGACGGAGCCCTGTCGCCGAAGAGAATCTCGGCGAGGGCGGTTCCGCCCTCGATTCCGTTCCACCAGCCCTGAACCACAGCTGTTGAACAAATTTCGATGTTTTCCAGTTCCAGCGGGCCTCCTGAGATAACTATGCTCACCATATGGGGATTCACCAGAGCAAGTGCAGCGGCGACAGCCTCCTGGCCAGTGGGCAGTTTGATGTTCTGGCGGTCGCTGCCTTCAGTCTCGATGGTCTTGTTGGTACCGCAGAAAAAGAGCACCAGATCGGCCTGGGAAGCGGCTCTCACGGCTTCAGCAATAAGCTGATGATCAGCCTTTTCGTCTATAGTCAGCGCCTGAAGAGGGCCCGGCTCCTGACCAGGACGGATCCTTCCTCCGTAATTCTTGTATCCGGGGGCGTAGATGACCTTGATGCCGTCCCCGGCCCTGCGCTTGATGCCTTCCAGAGGAGTCACCTCGTACGGAGTCTTGACTCCGGCGCCCACTCCGCCTGCTGCAGTGGAGAGCACTGCATTCTGGCCTATCACGGCTATTGTCTTGACGTTCTCGGCTATAGGCAGCCCACCGCCCCTGTTGCTGAGCAGCACTATGGAGCGTCTGGCCACCTCCAGGGCGGCCTGGCGGCTTTCAGGCTGCGAGGTCTGCACCAAGTTGCACTCGTCTTCCGGAATAGGCTCGATGGCGAAACGCACGCGAAGGATCTCACGCACCTTGTCGTCCACCACCTTCTCTGACAGTTTGCCTGCGGCGATGGAGTCGATGAGGGGAGGTCCGAGGTAGTTGTCGCCGGTCATCTGCACGTCAAGGCCGTGCAGGGCGGCTCCCATCGTGCTGTGCGTGGCACCCCAATCGGACACTGTCATCCCCTTGAAGCCCCACTCGCCGCGCAGAACCTGGTTCAGGAGGAACTCGTTCTCAGAGCAATAATCGCCGTTGACCTTGTTGTAGGCGGGCATCACGCCCATCGCGCCAGCTTCCTTCACCGCGGCCTCGAAGGGCTTAAGGTATATCTCGCGTATCACGCGCTCGTCAGCGATTACGTTCACGCTGCTGCGGTTGGTCTCCTGGTTGTTGAGGGCGAAGTGCTTGATGCAGGCGGCCGTGCCGGCGTCCTGCATTCCCTTCACGTAGCCCACCGCCAGGGCGGCCGAAAGGGCCGGATCCTCGCTGAGGTACTCGTAGCTGCGGCCGCCCACGGGGAGCCTCTGGATGTTGATGGCTGGGCCCAGCATCATATCCTTGCCGCGAAGCCGCGCCTCCACCCCGATGCCGTGGCCGTAGTCATAGGCCAGGGCGGGGTCCCAAGTGGCGGCGAGCGCCGACCCGGTGGGGAAATACGTGGCGGAGTCCAGCTGCCAGCCCAGAGGGCGGAAGCCGTCTCCCAGTTCCTCACGTACGCCGAAGGGTCCGTCAGCGTACTTGATATCCTGGATTCCCAGTCTCGGTACGCCTTCCGAAGACATAATGGTTTTGGAATGCAGCATCATAACCTTCTCTTCCAGAGACATCTGGGCTATGATGGCGTCAATCTCCGAGTCGTGCCTGGTCAGCACGTCCTGAGGAGATTCCTTGGCGCAGCCGGCCAGGAGAGTCATGGCGGCCGTCACCAGTACGATGGTCTTTCTCATATTATTTCTTTGTAGGATTTTTGCTTTCAACTTCTTTCAGCGCCTTGAGGGCCTGCGGGAAAAGGAACAACAGGGACAGCACGTTTATCCAGGTGGTGAGTCCCAGGCCCACGTCTCCCCATTTCCAGGCGATGTCTGAACTAGTGCAGGCACCCAGCACAATCAGGACCAGCATTATGATGCGGTATGCCCACACAGCTGCCTTCTCGCCCTTTCCGCCAGCCTTTCCCGCACGGGTGAAAATATACGCTATACTGGATTCGGCGTAGAAGTAATAGGCCATCAGGGTGGTGAAGACGAAGAACGACAGCGCCACGGCGACGAACGCGCTTCCGAAGCCGCTGAAGACGCTGTCTATGGCGGCCTGCGTATAGCCTACGTAATTGTTGCCGAGCTCCGGAGCAACCGCGTACAGGATCTCTCCGCTGGAGGCGCCCACCAGGTTGTAGTTCCCCGTGCAGAGAATCATCAGAGCAGTTGCCGTGCAAACCAGGATTGTGTCGATGTATACGGAGAAAGCCTGCACCAGGCCCTGCTGGGCGGGCAAATCGTTCTGCGCGCTGGCAGAAACTATGGCGCCTCCGCCCTGGCCTGCCTCGTTGGAGAAAAGCCCCCTCTTCACTCCCATGGCGACGGTGCTTCCCAGCATTCCTCCCACCAGGGGATTGATTCCGAAGGCGTTCTTCACTATCATCCCAAGCATTGCCGGAACGGAACTGATATTGGCGCATATGATGACGATTGCCATCAGGATATAGGCTATTGCCATGAACGGGGTCACAACCGTAGCCACGTTGGCTATCCTCTTTGCCCCGCCGATTATCACCAGGCTTATCAGGAAGGCCAGGACGGCGCCTGAAATCCACGGTTTTACCGCGAATGAATTCTGGAACGCTCCTGACACGCCGTTGGCCTGGGTGAGCACCAGCAGCATTCCGTAGCCCGCGATCGTGAGGATGGCGAAGAGCATTCCCAGTCCGGGTCTCTTCAGACCTTTCTCTATGTAGCTGGCAGGACCGCCGCGCAGCTGCCCTTCGTGCCTGAAATTATAAATCTGGGCAAGGGTGGATTCAGTGAAGGCGGTGGATGCTCCCAAGAAGGCAATCACCCACATCCAGAACACGGCGCCGGGGCCTCCCAGGGCTATCGCCGTGGCCACGCCCACTATGTTGCCTGTGCCCACCCTGCCCGACAGGGCCACGCAGAAAGCCTGGAACGGCGAGAAACTGTCCCCGTCGGCGCGGCGACGCCCGAAGAGCAGTCTGGCCATCAATCCCACCCTGCGTATCTGCACGCAACGGGTACGGATGGTAAAGTACAGACCCGCGCCTACAAGGAGTACGATCAGAGCCGGACTCCAGACAATATTGTATATTAAATCGGTCAATTTTTATTTTTCTATTCACAAATATACTGTTTTTTAACTATCTTTATTGGCTCAAAGACTATATCATATTTTTTTATATTATTTATGAATAAGTTCAAACTTCTAACCATCGCTCTTTTCTCTGCAGCAATGGCTATCAGTGCCAATGCCCAGAGTTTAAAGATGAACGACCTCGACTATTTCGAGGACAGGGGCACGAACGTGCTTGTTTACAACAACCTCTACAACGGCGCTTTCTATGACGAGAAATTCGCCGGAATCGAAATCATCCAGAGAGGTGAGAGAATCTGCACCGGTGGCGGTATCCGACTGGTGAACACCCCCGAGCAGTGGGACATCTTCGGCGTCATCAGCAACAGGACAGTGAACCACGCTGACAGCAGCGTCGAGGTAGAACTGACATACAGTGACTGGGATTTCGTTTCCAAGCTCAGGGTATTCCCCAAGGACAAAGGCGTCATCATCGAGGTTTACCTCGACAAGCCGGTTCCTGAATTCCTGGTCGGCAAGGCCGGAATGAACCTGGAGTTCTTCCCCGCTTCCTATTTCGGAAAGAACTATCTGGTTGACGGACTAGCAAGGCCTCTTCCCAAGTACCCTATGGCACAGACCGAGGTTCATCCCATTTCAGAGAAGATCCCTCAGTACTTCGGAGAGTCCACATTCGACGACCGCGGCCGCGGCGACTTCCTTGTTCCGCTCCCGCTCTCTACAGGAAAGCAGATCACCCTCGCACCTGAGGATCCCGCACTCCGCGTAAGCGTGAAGTCTGACCTCGACCTCAGCATCTACGACGGACGTCACCTCGCACAGAACGGTATGTTCGTACTCCGTTCCATCCTTCCTGCCGGAAAGACCGGCAAGGTCCTCGAGTGGTACCTCGAGCCCAGCGCAGACCCTACCTGGGTTCGCAAGCCCAACATCGGTATCTCACAGGTCGGCTACACCCCTGCACAGAAGAAGGTTGCAGTTGTCGAGATGGACAAGAACGACACTCCTGCCAAGACCGCCAACCTCCTCAAGGTAAATCCTGACGGAACCAAGAGCGTTGCAAAGGTCATCAACGCCAAGTTCTGGGGTGAGTATCACCACAGGTACAACTATGTACAGCTCGACTTCTCTGACGTAAAGACCCCTGGTCTGTACAGCATCGAGTACAACGGAGTAGAGAGCAACGCATTCCCTATCGACAAGAACGTTTACGACGACAAGTGGCATCCTTCAATGGACATCTCCCTCGTTGTAAATATGGACCATATGGAGGTTAACGAGGCCTACAGGGTATGGCACGGACGTGCAAATATGGACGACGCCCTCCAGGCTCCTCTGAACATCCGCCTGCACGACGGTTACACAATGGGCAACGAGACCAACACCAAGTACGCACCTCTGGAGCATATCCCCGGACTTGCAATCGGTGGATGGTATGACGCCGGTGACTTCGACATCCAGTCCAACTCTGTTGTTACCACAACCCAGGACCTCGCCTATATGTGGCGTACCTTCCGTCCTGAAAGGGACCAGACCCTCATCGATCACAAGACACTCTACGCTGACATCCACGTTCCTGACGGAATTCCTGACAACGTACAGTACATCATGCAGGGCACCCTCAACATCAACGCACAGGTAGAGAACATCGGTTTCGTTGCAGGTACTATCGGCCAGCCCGACATGCACCACTATCATCACCTTGGCGATGCAATGACCCTCACCGACGGTCTCATCTACGATCCTACCCTCGCACGCTACGAGGTTAAGGGCAACCGCTCTGGCACCCCTGACGACAGGTTCGTCATCACCGGACGCTTCAGCCCTGCCGGAACAATGGGAACAATCGTTTCTCTCGCAGCAGCATATCCCGCACTCAAGGAGTACTTCCCTGAGGAGGCAGAGCGTACTCTCAAGAACGCCCTTATGCTTTGGGACAAGTATTCTGAGGCAGCAGCCCCCAGCAACAACACCAACGCCAATGCCTTCGGAAGGATGATGGGAGGCGGAGATCCCAGGATGCAGGCAGCCATCGAGCTCTGGTTCGCCACCGGCGACCAGAAGTTCAAGGACTTCTTCACCCCGCTCGTGGAGGCTACCCTCAACCCCAGGCCGGCTCAGGCTCCTACTCTCCAGAACGGAAGAGGCGGTGTAGGTATGAACCTTTCTGCAGCTCTCCAGGTTTATCCTTATATGGACAAGAAGTTCCAGGACAAGGTTAAGGCCCTCATCCCTGACTATGTAAAGAGCATCACTGCAGTAGCAGAGGAGAATCCTTACGGCGTCAACATCGCAGGTGCCACCTGGGCTGGAAACAGCGGAATCATCAACAACGCATACAACTGCTACAAGGTTTGGAAGCTGTTCCCTGACATGATCGATCCTGAGTATGTATTCGCAGGCCTGAACTTCCTGTTCGGATGCCACCCTTACAACAACAAGTCGTTCATCACCGCAGTCGGTGTCAACACAAAGAATGTTGCCTACAGCAACAACAGGGCTGACTACTCAGTAATCCCTGGAGGCGTTGTTCCCGGACTTCTCGTAAAGGAAGACTTCTTCGAGAACAAGGACGACTATCCTTTCCACTGGGGAGAGAACGAGTGCTGTATCAACGACGCTCCGAGGTATGTTGAGCTTGTACTTGGCGCAATTGAAGTTGCCAACTACCTGAACAAATAGACCTCATTAAATAATTAACTATATTAGCGGTATGAAACGACTGTTTTTCATTACCGCTAATATTTTTCTGGCAACCGTCCTCTCGTTTGCCCAGAATCTGAGATTTGCTTCCCATCCATCCTTGTCGCCGGACGGGAAGCAAATTTATTTCAGCTATGACGGCGACATCTATTCTGTCCCGGCTTCCGGAGGGCAGGCCACGGCTGTAATCACGATGAACGGAGTTCAGGATTCGCCGCTGGTATCCCCCGACGGCAGGTGGCTGGCTTTCAGCTCCGACAACCAGGGCAACAGCGACATATTCGCAGTGCCCCTGGGCGGAGGCGACGCCGTGCAGCTGACCTTCCACGAGGCTCCGGACGTCCCCATCTCCTGGTCGGCCGACTCAAAATACATCTACTTCGAGTCCACCAGGGAAAGCGCGCGCAAGACTTCATTCAGGGTCGCCGTGGCAGGAGGGACGCCCCAGCTTATGTTCGACGGTTTCTTCAACACCATAGTCAACCTGGTGGAGAATCCCAAGACCGGGGAATTCCTTTTCAACGAGTCTATGGAGAGCCTCAGCTTTCCTACCAGGAAGCGGTATGTAGGCGCTCACAACCCCAATATCAAGTCCTGGAATCCCAGGACAAAGGCATATGCTGAACTGACCGATTACGAGGGCAAGGACCAGTGGCCAATGGCCGACAAGGACGGCAACATCTACTATGTCAGCGACCAGTCCAACAAAGAGTCCAACATTGTCAAGTATGTGAAAGGCTCCGCTCCCGTGCAGCTGACAAACTTCGACAAGTCAGTACAGTACCCTTTCCTGGCCTACGGAGGCTCGGCGATGGTATTCCTCAAGGACTATGAGATATACCTCCTGGACCTTCCTTCTGGCAAGGTAAACGTGCCTCAGATAAGCATTGCTTCAGCCAACCTGGAGGTGCGCAGGTCCTTTGCCGGTCAGACTCCCAGCGCAGCGGCCGTATCCCCTGACGGAAAGAAGTTCGCCCTGGTAATCAGGGGAGGTCTATATATAACAGACCCCAAGTGCAAGTTCCTACAGAAACTGGAGACCCCGTCTGCCGAGAGAGTGGCGGAGGTAGTCTGGGGTGACGACAGCAAGACCGTATATTACACCCGTACCAACTTCGGCTGGACAAATTTATATAAGATCGCCGCTGACGGCTCCCAGCCGGAAGCGGTTGTATTCCCGTCGCAGAACAATGTCAAGAATCTGACAGTCAACCATAAGGGAGACAAGATAGCCTTTGTGGACGGCAGTCACTCAGTAATGATTCTGGACACTAAGACTGGTCAGGCGGCCAGGGTTGCCGAAGCCGAGTTCTGGTCTTACCAGCGCTACAACTTCGCGTTCTCATTCGATGACAAATACCTGGCTTTCGACGCTATGCATATGTTCGAGCCGGACATCTTCCTGTACAGCTTCACTGACGGTTCCGTGCGGAATTTCACCAATTCCGCCTCAGGCGAGCAGAGCCCCGTTTTCTCTCCCGACGGAAAGAACATGTACCTGCTTGCCAATCCTACTTCCACTTCATTCCCCAGAGGCTCACGATCTTCGCTGTACAAGCTTCCTTTGAGGAAATACGACACCCCGTTCAAGTCGGCCGCAGTGGACAACCTGTTCAAGGACAAGGATTCAGAGAAGAAGGATTCCACGGTGGTCATAGACTTCAAGAACATCCACGAGCGTATGACCAGGGTGGAGCGAGACGGCAGCCAGGGCAACTTGTACGTATATTCATCCAAGGACAAGTCCTACCTGCTATACAGCTCATACGTTGCAGGTCCGGGTGGCGTCTACTGCCTGGAAATCTCAGACCCTGAGGCCAAGCCCAAGCAGATAAGGGACCTCAGTTCCGGCTCTTTCTTCAGCTGCAAGGATGCCATTTACTGCCTCAGCGGAGGTTCGATATACAAGATAGACCTCAACGCCGCGTCAGCCACCAAGACCGAAGTGAAAAAGGATGTGGAAGTGGTGCTCAAGGACGAATTCTCCCAGATGTTCTACGAGGTATGGGGCGTGCTGGAGCAGAATTACTACGACGTCAACTTCCACGGTGCTGACTGGTACGCAGTCAGGGACTACTACGCTTCCCTGCTGCCTTACGTCAGGACAAGGGCCAACCTGAGGACTCTGATGGCAGACCTCCTCGGAGAGCTTAACTCATCCCATATGGGATTCACTTCAAGCGGATCTGAGGAAAGGCCTGAAACCAGCATACACACCTATGGCACAGGTATCGTATTCGACAACGCCTCGCCATACAAGGTCGACTACGTCCTGGAGGATTCCCCCGCCGACAAGGTGGAGATAAACCTGCGCAAGGGTGACGAGCTTGTAGCCGTCGACGGCGCCAGGGTGGACAAGGCTTTGAACAGGGAGAAGTACTTCTCCGGCGCGGTGAACAAGGATGAGCTCAGGCTCACCTTCAGCCGCGGCGGAAAGGAGTTCGACGTGAAGGTTCACACAGAGCCCTTCGCAAGCATCAAGGCGCTTTCATACAAGCGTTGGGAGGAGCAGAGGGCAGACATCGTCGCGCAGAAGACAGGCGACCGCGTAGGCTACATCCATATGAGGGCGATGAGCGACGAGGACCTGAACAACTTCCTGCTGAAGATGCACACGGAGGTGTTCGACAAGGACGCCTTGATCCTGGACCTGCGCTACAACAACGGCGGTAACGTACACAAGGAGGTCATCGACTTCCTGCGCGGGCAAGCCCACTTCGAGTGGGGGTACCGCGACTTCCCCAAGACCAGCCATCCCAACGTGGCTCCTGGCGGGAAACCTATCGTGGTGCTGGTGAACGAGCACAGTCTCTCCGACGCCGAGGTAACCTCCAACGGAATCAAGACCCTTGGAATTGCCAAACTGGTGGGAACGGAGACATACAGGTGGATAATATTCACATCGTCGGCCAGACTGATCGACGGCTCTACCTGCCGTCTTCCCGCCTGGGGATGCTACAGTGTGGACGGAAAGGATCTGGAGAATACAGGTGTAAAGCCCGACATCTACGTCCGCAATACATTCAAGGACCGCCTGGACGGCAAGGATCCCCAGTTGGACGCAGCCATTTCAGAGGTTCTTTCCAAGCTTAAATAGTTTTTTATTACCTTTACACTGTAAAGAATCAGTTTGCATTATGAAAAGATTATTAGTCTCTATTCTTTTGTTCACTGCCACCGTGGCATCTGCCCAGGTTTACATCGGCGGATCCTTGAGCGGCTCTTACGGCAACTCCCAGAAGACCGGCGTAGAATCCTGGTCATTCAATGTAAAGCCGGAGCTGGGATACATTATGAATGACACCTGGGCTTTCGGTGGAAGGGTGGCGTACGGTAAATCTGTGACCAAGACCGCGGGTCTGGAACCAGAAGAAACTGAAACTGATACTGACATCAATCTGCTTACTATCAATCCCTATGCTGCATATTCCACTCTTACGCTGGGTGACTTCGCCGTATGGCTGGAGATGGGTGTGCAGTTCATTCCAAAGCAGAAGACTATAGATTACGCTACTATGGCCTGGTATCTGGAACCGGTGCTGACATATGACTTGAACAGGAACATCCTGCTGAAGACCAATCTGAATTTTGCCAGGCTCGCCTGGATCGGGACTACAGAAGGCAGTTTCGTGCTGGCCGGCAACTTCGGCGCAGACAACATCATCGCCTTCGACGAAGACTTCTCCATCGGTTTCGTCTACCGCTTCTAACTAGTATAGCGCAGAAGGAGTCAGTGACTTCAAAATCGCTTTCGGCGTGAGCCTGCATTTTTGGCGATTTTGAAGTCACTGACTCCTTCTGCGTATATCCCCTCCCCTAGAAGAATTTGACGATGTCGTCAATGGGTTTGCGGGCGGGACGGTTGGGGTCGGAGGCGCGGTAGCCCAGGCTGATGACAGCCATGACCTCTTCGGTGTCAGGAATATTGAAAATCTTGCGGAGGCCGTCAGAGTCACGCATTCCCATAATGAGGGTGTCGAAACCCTGCTCCCTGGCCTTGAGGATGAAGAAGGCGTTGCTGAGGCCGTTGTCATAGGCCCCCCAGCCGTTGCCAATCTCATTGGCCTGGTTGCCCCGGCCGAATCCCGATTGATCCTTAACGAAAGTAGAGACGATCATCACAGGAGCGTTGGCGGTGTTCCTGGCGTTGCCCGCACCGACAAGCTCCTTTACGGCCGCAACCTTCTCTGGATCCATTGCCACATAGTAACGGGTAGTCTGTGAGTTCGCCCAGGATGGAGCTTCCAGGGCGGTGGCAATCAGGTCGCGTACCTGAGCAGTGGTGATAGTGGTGCCTTCCTTGTAGTCACGGATGCTGCGCCTTGCGGCTACTATCTCGTCGAAAGACTGAACGGAGGCGGCTTCCTGCTTGTCGCTTCCGCCGCAGCCAGGCAGAAGCATCAGGGCCACCGCCGCAGCTGCAATAAGGGTAATTCTTTTAATCATATCCTTTTGTATTATTGTTCTTCTCCCAAAGATATAAAAAAAGGATTAACGATAGAATCGTTATCCTTTTAAATTTAATTTATTGAAAATTAAACGTTTAAAACGAATCTTCCTGCCTCCGAATGACTATTTCCGCGAAAAAAAGAACTATGAAGAAACTCCTTGAAGTGCTCCAGTATGGAGACCACGACATCCGATTCAATACGGATATCGACGTAAAGAAAAATCCCCACATCGTAGAGAAGATCATTCCCGCACTGGCATTAACTATGGCCACCCGCCTCTGGGGAGGGAATGAACTGTCTGTCCTGGCAATGATCCGCGCTCTCATCATAGCTGACCTAGGTATCAGCGTAAACCGCGAAGAAATGGTTGAGATGATGGCCCAAGCATCGGAACAACTCGCACACGCGATGAACGAGGCGCGCGAAGCAATGAACCGCGACGGCGTAAAGGTTCAGGTTTTCGGCCCCGAAACCGCCCCTCCCCACAATCGCAGCTGATTATGCGGCGTATCGTTCAGCGCCTCCTGCCGGACGGAAGTATCCGGAGAGTTCAGCCTTTTCACGTCTGTATGGAAGGCCAGGAGACTGTGGTCCTTTGCCGGGACGATAATGACTATGACGCAATGGTAAAGATAATTTGCCTCTGTGCCCGGAGGAAGAACGTCATCATTATTATTTACAGCGTAGTCTCAAATCACTGTCACGTTGGTGTGCTTGCGGTTTCCCAAAAAGAAGCTGACAGTTTTGGAGCAGAGGTCAAAAGGATGTACTCTATGTGGTTCAGCCGGCGTTATTCCAAATCGGAGATTCTGAAGGATGCGGATATCAAAGCAATAGCTCTCGACAGCGACTGGTATGTCAGGAACGCCTTGGCATATATTCCAAGAAACGCACTGGATAACGGATGTAATGTGAATACCTATCCGTGGTCTGGCTATCGAGCTATGTTCGGAGGAGATTCTGAAGAGTTGCCCAAGGGGAGACTGGTCTGTATGCTTTCTAAAAGGGAGTGCCGCGCCATCTTTCATACGGGCGACTCACTAAAGGATGTTTCCTGGTTGGTGGACAGTTACGGTCAACTTATCCCATCTAGTTTCTGCGATACATCTTATCTGGAGCAGGTATTCGAGGGAGAGCAGGCTTATTTCCTTAAGACAATAGGATGCCTTAACTCAGCGGAGATGCAGTCAAAACTTGTTGAACAGCCGCGCCGCCGTTTCTCTGACAGTGAATTCTTTAAATTGGTGAACGAAGTGTCTCTCCGGTACTACAAGACGGATCTCTCCAAGATATCAATCACCCAGAAATACCGCCTGCTGCCTTATATTCAAAGAACTATGCACACCACTGTTCCCCAATTGGCCAGAACTTTTGGGATGACAAGGGGCCAAGTATCTGCGGCTCTGGGGGCAAGGTCCCCCAAAAGCCCCGAGACCTTGCCCAGCGAAATACCAATTAAGGGCCGTGAAGGGCAATAGTAACGGGCAAGGTCCAACCACTTTTAGGAGACCTTGCCCGAGAATATGGGACAAATTATCGAGACCCGACGGAGTGGAAGTCGTCTTAGAGGCGGAGAAGATCTTGGGCGTTGGCGACGGATACGCCTACGTTGAAGATGAGGTCGATGTTTGCCAGTGTGCCTTCCAGGTCCCAGTCATCCTGATACTCGTCGCAGGGCTGGTGATACCACATTTTCATTGGGTATTTGTTGGGACGGGATGGATCCACGGGGTGATTGCCATTCTCCACCACCAGTGCAGGAACTCCTTTCTTGACGAAGTTATAGTGATCAGAGCGGAAGAACCATCCGTCAGAATTGTCGTCGTCAAAGAAGATGTAGCGTCCTTGGGCGGCGGCGGCATCCTCATAATACTTGTCCAAATCGCTGGCGCCGCCACCCAGGATGGACACGTCGCTGGTGAGTTCTGCCGGGCCTATGCTCTCGAAATTGAGGCAGGCTGATGTCTTTTCCATAGGGATGGCGGGATGGGCGCAGTAGTATTCTGAGCCGAACAGGCCGCTTTCCTCGGAAGAAGGGAAAATGAAGAGGACGGAGCGGCGCGGCCTCTCGTGCAGTTCCGTGAACTTCTTTGCTGCCAGCAGTGCTCCGGCCATTCCGGAAGCGTTGTCGGCCGCGCCGTTGTAGATATTGTCGCCAGTCTCGTCCGGGGTTCCTATTCCCAGGTGGTCCCAGTGGGCATTCATCACAACGGCCTCGTCAGCCTTATCTGTGCCGCGGAGGATGGCGCCGACGTTGCGGGTCTGCTGAATATCGTAACTTACGTCCATCCTGATGTCCCCGCGGACATTCAGGGGAAAGGACTTGAAGCCCGGGCGCTTGGCAGCTGAGAGGGCCGCGTCCATATCCATTCCCGCGGCCGCAAACAGCTTCTGCGCGCCGTCTTCGCGGAGCCATCCCTTCACCGCCAGTTCCCCGGAATTGTGCGTTTCCGGGTCGTAGAGGGCCAGGTTGTCCTCCAGGTGGCCGTTCACGCAGACGCTCCAGTCATAACTTGCCGCTTCGGTGTTGTGGAGCACCAGGCATCCTGCAGCACCCTGGCGGCGTGCCTCTTCGAACTTATATAGCCATCGACCGTAATAGGTCATATTCCTGCCGCGGAAGAGGCTGTTGTCGTAATAGCCTGGGTCGTTGACCATGGCTATCACTATCTTTCCCTTGACGTCGATGCCGGCGTAGTCATCCCAGCCGTACTCTGGAGCATTGATGCCGAATCCGCAGAAGACATATTCCGCCTTTGGCAACTCCACTTTGTCTGTAGCCCTGGCAGTCCATACCACCATATCGTCCGGGTATAACAATTCAGCGCCGGTCTTGCCTCTGACATAGAATTTTGCGCCCTCGGGCTTTGCCGTGACCGCAATCATCTCGAAAGGCTGGAACCAGCTGCCGTCGAAAGCTGGTTCCAGGCCCAGAGCCTCCAACTGCCCGGCAAGGTAGTTCACGGTGACGTCCTCATATTGCGTCATAGGCTTGCGCCCTCCGAACTCGTCGGACGCGATGGTCTTGATCCACTGTCGCAGCAGCACTTCGTCCTCTTCCTTGCGTGACGAAGGCTGCGAGCAGGCGGCCAGACCCAGGAGCAATGCCCCCGCCGCAACAATCAGTGTCCAGCGTCTCATAGTTATTTGATTACTATTTGAAGAGCATAGGGGCGAACTGGTGGAGGGAGCGCCTCCAGGTGAGCCATTCGTGGCCGGTGCCGGGTGACTCGTAGTAAACGTGCTTTACGCCAAGGCTGTCCAGGGCTACGTGGAGGTCGTAGATTCCCTGATACATTCCGGCAGGCTCGTCGGTACCGATACTTATGTAAAGGAGGTGATACTGGTCATTGATGGACTTGGGATACATCTCGGAGTCGCGGCGGTCGCCGGGGCCGCGGCCGGAGCCGCTGAATCCGCCTATCCAGCCGAACAGCTCAGGATGGTCCAGGCCGATGGTGTAGGCCTGGAATCCGCCCAGCGAGAGGCCGCAGATAGCGCGATTGTCGCGGTCGGTAAGGGTGCGGAAGCGGGCGTCGAAGGTAGGCAGTGTCTCCTCGACAGTGACTTTCTCGAAGGCGTCGAAGTTGAAGAGATTGGGACGTGCGCCGGGATCAGCATCGGCCAGGGTGGCCACTGCGTGCTCGCAGACGATGATCATGGGGACGCACTCCCCTTCTGCAATCAGGTTGTCCATTATGTTGCCCATCATACCCTGGGTGGCCCATCCGGTCTCGTCCTCGCCCGCGCCGTGCATAAGGTAAAGCACCGGGAAGCGGCGGTCAGGCTCGGATTTGTACTGCGGCGGCAGATAAACATAGCACTGGCGCTCTGCTCCGGTAAGTGCGGAATAGTATTTCTCTATGCGGACCTCACCGTGAGGGACTTTCTTCTCCAGATAATAATCCACGCCTGCCTCGGGAACCTCTATGCCGCTGCCCCAGTAGCCTGAGCCGAAGAATTGGCGGCTGTTGGGATCCGGAATGCGTTTTCCGTCAACGGTGAGCATATAGTAGTGGAATCCGGGTACAAGAGGCTCTGTGGTGGCCTCCCAGATGCCGTCATCACCCTTTTTCATATCGTAGTTCTTTCCACCCACGTTAACCGATACAGACTGCGCATCGGGGAAATCGTTGCGGAAAACTGCAGTGAGGTCAGGATTAATCTTGGGGAATTCTGCGCCTTGAACGTTGGTTGTGGCGCTGGTGGGCTTTGTAAGGACACCCACCTGCTGTTTGTTTCCTGAGCAGGAAACGAGGGCTGCTGCCGCGACAATCAGCCCGAGAGTAAGATGTAATTTCATATTGTTGGTTTTAGTTTGTCTTCTCAAATTGGTCAAAAACAGCCTATACCTCCAGGCTGTATCCGGGACGGTAGTCGTAATGGAGGAGCTTGGATGCCTCAGGGTCGTGCATGAACTTCTCCACGATAGGGTTCCAGACAACGGGGCGACCCAATTCTATCGCGATGTTGCCCAAGTTGCACATAGTGCAGGAGCTGTGGCCTACCTCCACGGGGACGTTAGGATCGATACGGGACTTGACTGCATCGATGAAAGCCCTGTAGTGCTTGTCGTTGGCGTAATACGAAACGTTGTTGTCCGTGATGGGGCCTGTCATCTCGAGCCTCTTGTCCGATGCTGAAAACCTGCCGCGAGACACCTTTATCCAGCCGTCGTCACCGTAAATCTCAACGCCCTGGCCGCGAGTGGTGCAGGGTTCCTCTGATACTATGATACCGTTGTCGTACTTGTATGTCAGGTGCTCGTAGAAACTGTATCCCGGGGGTATGATCTCTACGGGGCCGGACCTGTCCTTGCCAATGGCCCACTGGACGAAATCGAACATATGGGCGCCCCAGTCGGTTGTATTGCCTCCGCCGCAGCCCTTGAAGAAGCGCCATCTGGCCCAGAAGGGCTCTCTCTTTTCATAAGAGCTCACGGGATTGAGATCTGCGTTGTAGTAGAAGGATGTGGGGAGAGGCCCGAGCCATTTGTCCCAGTTGAGCCCCGCGGGAACCTCCATCCTGGGAAGGTTATACGGAACTGGCGCGGGATTATCCGGATTGGTTGCATCCCTACCCACATAGGCCCTGATCTTGCGGATGGTGCCCAGCTCGCCCTCGCGTACTACGTTGGCGGCATGGATGAATTCGTTGCTGGAACGCTGCATGCTGCCTACCTGGACTATGCGGTTGTATTTGCGCACAGCCTTAACTACCTGCTGGCCCTCGTAAATGGTAAGTGTCATAGGCTTCTCCAGGAAGATGTCCTTCCCCGCCTTGCAGGCGGCTATGGAGATGACTGCGTGCTGATGGTCGGGGACGGCTATCACAACGGCGTCTATGTCCGGCCTGGCCAGGATGTCCTGATAGTCTTCGTAGACGTCCACCTTGACTTTCTTCTCCCCTTTTCCCTGGTAGTACTCCCTGACAATGCGGACGAAGCGGTCGCGCTTGATGTCATAGACGTCACATCCCGCTACGACGCGCACATCCTCCATTGGAAGGAAGAGGTCCAGCAGCATCAATACCTGCTGGCCAAGGCCTATGAAGCCCAGGGTAACCTTGTCGTTAGCGGATTGTTTCTTGTTGCGGGCCGCGGCCGGAGCCGGAGCCGCCGCCTTCGCCAGGGCGGCAGGCAGCATCAGGCCGGCCGCGCCAACAGCGGAAACTTTCAGGAAGTCTCTACGTTCCATATTTCAGTGATTTATCGTGTGAATATAGCCAAATTCCGCTACAACTACAAGCTTCACTTTCTGGAAGCCTTTGAAATCAATCACTGTAATTGTGGTCGATGACCACGATTACCTGCACGCCCGGAACCAATGCCTGGAGTTCGTCTGCCAGCTGACGGGAAAGGGCTGCATCATCGTGGCACGATATGTCAGGCACCACATCCACTGAAAGCATCTGTTCTTTTTCCGAAAAATAGAAAGCGTGGACCTGGACAAGCTCTTTATGGGCGGCGAGGGCCTTGGTCACTTTGGCCTGAAGTTCGGCTCTCTGGTTTTCTCCGGTGGCCACGGAATAGATGCCCACGGTCATAATGATTCCGTGATTAAGGGACATCATCGTGGCAATCTTGCGGGTAAGTCCGTGAATCTCGTGTGCGGTCAATGTGTCTGGAACGCTGATATGAAGTGAGCCTATCATTACATCCGGGCCGTAGTTGTGCAGGATGATATCGAACACGCCACGTACTCCGTCGAAACCCATCACCTCCTGCTTGATTTCCCTAATGAGTTCTGGCGAAACCTTGCTGCCCAGCAGTTCGTTGACAGGAGATGCCAGCATCTCGATACCAGCCTTTATGATTACTATGGAAATCAAGGCGCCGAGGATTCCGTCCAGGGAGACGCCCCAGATAAGCATTATTCCCGCCGATACAAGCGTAGCCGTAGTGATGATGGCATCGAACAGGGCATCCGATCCGGATGCTATCAAGGCGTCGCTCTTAAGCTGCTTTCCCTTCTTCTTGACATACCATCCCAGCAGGAGTTTGGCGACAATGGCCACGATTATGACGATGAGAGTAGGCGTCGTATAGCTCGGCTCAACGGGCTGAATAATCTTCTTCACAGACTCGATGAGCGACGTGACACCAGCCGAAATCACGATTACAGCAATGATTATCGCGCTGAAATACTCGATGCGTCCGAAGCCAAAAGGGTGTTCCCTGTCCGCGGGACGCTGAGACAGCTTGGTGCCAATGATGGTGATGACGCTGGAAAGGGCGTCGCTGAGATTGTTCACAGCATCCATTACTATGGCCACGCTGCTGGCTATGATGCCTACCACAGCCTTGAAAGCCGCCAACAAGACATTGGCGACAATCCCGATTACACTTGTACGTATGATCTGGGAACTACGGTCCATATTCAGATACCGAAATTATTTGTAACGACGGAAGGAATAAATGGTCTTCACGCCCATTGATTCTTTTTGGATAACCAGTTTCGTGCGGGTCATCTCAAGGACTGAATATGTTCCTGAAAGGCGCATTTCATACTGCAGACCTTGCGTGAGCCAGAGAGTCTTGGTAAAACTGATCATCTTTTTGGTGGCGTTGTATGAGAACTGAGCTCCGTCGACATCCACGTCCTTCAGGTCAAGCTGCGTGAAACTGCCTTTCTTGGCTAGGGCTATGCGAGGTTCACTCAATGAAAGATAGAAATGGACACCGGAGTAATCGACTTGATTGCCGGCGACATTCCCGACTGAGCCTGCCGGAGCAACGGTTTTGGAATCCAGAGCCCACACGCCGTAAATGGCGCCCGAGAGATCTCCGGTATGATTGACGCTCGCCACCCCGCAGGATGTAAACAATGTAAGGCAGGCGATGACTGCCACAAACAATATCTTTTTCATAATATCGATTATAACTTCTTTGCAACCATATAGCCCATAGCGGCGACAGCAATGGCTTCCGCCGTGACTATGAGTTCCAGCGGAACCATTCCTGCCGACTTCTGGAGCATCACTGCTCCGGCATCGACAATTGCGTGAAGTACGATTGCTGCAGGAAACAGCCACAACCATTTACCTCCTTTGCGGATGGCTACCCAAACAAGCAATGAAAGTCCCAAATGAAGTACCAAGGCAGAAATACGCTCCCAAAGGCCGATCAGCAAGCTTCCGGCACCTATTGTCTGCAACTGGTCCAGTTGTGTCTGTAACTGTGCTGCGGCATCTTCAGGAATTTTGGCAAAGAGTACGTCAGTCTGTCCGGAATTGATCAAAGCCGAAATCACCAGGTTGTTGATCATCGTAATACCGAAGATTATGAGCATTTCCGCACCTCCGTGCCCGATTCCGTAAGCTACACCGGGAAGTGGTTCAGACGGTTCCTTTTTCATCAAGAACTTCATCGAGAGGAAGCGGCCGGTTTCTTCAAAGACACCGGCTGCGAGCCCGCCATAAATGGCATACAGCAGCGTATTGTTCATGATAGCCGCCCCATTCGGTCCATTAAGGACCAGTTGGTGCATAATGCTTTCCAAGACCAGGGCAAAAAAGATGAATGTCCCGGCACCGATAAGAATGGTGGAAAGCTTGGCATGATGCTTACGCACCAGATAGACGGACAGACAGATTGGGACGGCAAAGCCCAAAACGGCATCAACGGCCATCAATATCATCGAACTGACAGGAACCATATAATAATTCATTTACCATTGTAAAGATAGCCAGATTCCCCCATAACTCCAAAGCGTCCGCCCAGGTCATTTACTTTTCACGGACAGCCTTTCCACTGATATGTTCGATGGTGAATTCCAATATTTCCGCCCTGGGGCCGTTGCGAAGGATGTCGGTTTCCGTGTCGTAACCGGCAGGAAAGTATTTCCCTGCCAAAGAACGGAGCCTGCCCATTCGCTCCCGTTCATCGGTGACGATACCTACCCGGCCGAAGCAGATGACGCTATTTACGTGATACCACCAGTCTCCGGGCTCTTTTTCGGGCTCGTCCAACACTGTGAAACAGGCCTTGTCACAAGCGCGGATAGAATCCAGCTTGTGACCTTCCCGGGCACAGTGGAAATACAGTTTTCCCTCCTCGAACACGAAATTGATCGGCACGGAATAAGGATACCCGCCGTCACCATTGACTGAAAGAAAGCCTCGATATGCGTTCTTAAGAATCTGGAAGCACGTTTCTTCCGGAAGGGCCTGTTTAAACCGGCGCATGGGTCGGAAGGGCGGTCTGTCGACAACTTTCCGGAAAACGAGCATCTCATCATCTGCGCTCCAATGGTCTGCCTCCTCCTCGGGAACCTCGGGCCCATGTTGGTACTTATTCCAAAACTCAACGACTTGAAATCCACAGCGGTTAACGTAGAAGTGGATGTTGCGCTTCTCAAAATAGGGAGTGATGGTCTCCCAAACCCGGACCTCCGGATGCAGGGCCTCCACTACCTTCCACGCCGCTTGCCCGATGCCCTTGCCATGGTACTCCGGGAGGACAAAGAGTAGTTCCAGATCGCCCTTCGCCTCCTCTTGTTCGATGGCGATCACGACGCCGCCCACCTTTTGTCCATTCAGGACGATCCGGTAGGTTTCGGCCGTCTCTCCATCGATAGAATGCTCGATTGTCGATCTGGAGATCACTTCCTCTCCCTCCTCGCAACGGGTGTCCCGCATCCCGAACTCCTGCCGGGCACCGTACTTGAACGCCAATTGATTGTCCAGGATGAATTGCTCCCGATCCTCAGGCTGCAGGGGAATCAACTTAACTTCACACATATGTACTTTATATTTTTTTATTTCTTCTTGTTGGTAATCCGCGCTTTCTCAAGAGAATGCGGAATGCACATCATCCTTGTATTTCCTGGAAACGGGCAATTCTTTTCCGGCTACGCACACGCATTCAGGAGAAGAGACGCTTGCATAGGTCCGGTTGACGAGATAGGATCTGTGAATCCGTACAAAGTCGGATCCAAGCACATCCTCCCATTGGCTGATTCCGGTTCTGTTGCGGT
>JAFRXC010000049.1 GCA_017437825.1 Bacteroidales bacterium | reverse complement strand
TTGGACGTCAAGACCCGCCGCCTGAACGAGATCATCGCCCTTCAGGGAAAGATGAGCCTCAAGAGCTACAGCGCCGACTTAGGCAAGACTTTCGAGGTACTCGTAGAAGGCCCCTCTAAGAAAAATCCGGATGAACTCTGCGGACGCGCCTCCAACAACAAGATGTGCGTCTTCCCGGATACCGTCCACAAGGCAGGAGACTATGTCACTGTCAAAGTCCTCTCCTGCACCCCCGCCACCCTTATATGCGAACTCGTCTAGCTATCATATTCCTGTTCCTTTCGATATTTGCGAACGCACAGGTAAACAGCAATTCCTACAACAGTGAGGTCACTCTGACAGCCGGGCTCTATGCCCCTTTGACCCAGAATAATGGAAGTGACCTGCTGCTCACTTTATCGTACGGTCACTTCTTCTATAACGGCTTTGGTTATACTGCTGGCATTCAATACGTTCCAAGTGTGGTTAATGTCGATGACATCCTGGGATTTCCCATTGCAGTTGCATTCAGGACCGGCTATGAAGATGCATCGGAGAGGTTTGCAAGTGCGGCAGGCAATGCGGCGCGAAGCGCCCGCATCAACGGCGGCGACAGACAGAATATCCTGGCAAACGCCCTATTGGGTCTTTTCAACCAGACTCAGTTCTATCTAGGCGTCACCCCCGGTTACATTTTCGGAGAATCCTCCAAGGTTGGCTGGAGCAGGACGGGCAACCTGTCACACGATGAATTCTGGACAGAAAGGAAGTCTCCGCTGTATCTTTCCCTGGATGGAGGCATAGCCTTCAACTGCAGTATCTGGCGCTTTGACCTGAGACTTCAACCAGCCGTCCATTACTGGCTGACAAACAATCTGGTAACCCACTCCTCAGTGGTCGATGAGATTTCCGGTCCCCTGTCAGACAAAACCTCCACCGCCAGGTGGTTCTTCTCCCTTTCCGGCGGCCTCTCCTTCAGGTTCTAGGGCACTTCCATCAGCTTCTAAGCTCCCCATCCGTGCCCGTCGTCCCTAAAAACTGGACGACGGACGCATTTCAACCCCCTTTTCGCTCCCGTCGTCCCATCATTCGGGACGACAGACACACTTTGCCCTCCGACAGGGAAACATCCGCCTCAACACGCTCCTTGGAGGGGATATTGGGGTGTGCGATTAGGTGGGGAATGATTCAGCAAGGCCCTCGGAGCGTAGCGGCAGCATTTCCGTCATAATACCGGATTCACACCTGCGACACACATCCGCCCAACGTGATACCCTGGAGGGGAGGTATAGGCCCCGAAAATCCCGTGGCCGCCCGTGGCCTCGTGAACGGGTGGCAGGCGCGCAGCGACTGACGGGATGAAGCGAAGCGGAAGGTTTTCGGGGCCTATACCTCTCCTCCAGGGAGCGTGTTAAAAACTTTGTGGAAAAAAATGTAAGGTATTGGAAGAAAATGGAAAATTATTTATAATTTTGCACACTACGAAACGTAACGCATTATGCTCACTTTCATCGGCGAATACACTTGCAAACTGGACGACAAAGGCCGTCTGGTAATGCCTTCTGCATTCAAGAATATCCTGCCGGAAGGAGGAGACTTGCGCTTCGTCGTGAAGAAAGACATTTTCGCCCCCTGCCTGGAGATGTACCCCTTCGAAGAATGGGAAAGACAGTCCGCAGAGGTGAAGTCGAAACTGAACTTCTTCAACGCCGAGCACGCCAAGTTCTGGAGAGAGTATATGAGAAACCGGTCCGTAGTGGAGCCCGATCCAAAATTCGGCCGTATCTCTATCTCCAGGAAGTTGCTCGATGCAATAGGAATAACCAAGGAAGCAGTTTTCTGCGGCAATGACTACAAGATAGAAATCTGGGCCAAGGATCAGTACGAGGCCAGTCAGATTACTAACGAAGAATACATTGCCATAGCCGGAAAACTATCTGAACAAAGATAGAAGGAGGCCTGAGCAATGTCCGAATACCACAACCCCGTCCTTCTAGAAGAAAGTGTAAGCGCCATAATTGGCGACACGTCCGGCGTATACGCCGACGCCACTTTCGGAGGAGGCGGCCACAGCGCCCTCATCCTGTCAAGGCTGTCCCGCAAAGGCAGGCTCCTGGCATTCGACAGAGACGCAGACGCACTTGAAAACGCTCCGGCCGACAAAAGGCTGACCCTCATACACAACAACTTCCGCTTCATCCACAACTTCGCGTTGCTGCACGAGGTGGAATTCGACGGAATCCTGGCGGACCTGGGAGTATCGTCCCACCAGTTCGACACAGAAGAGAGAGGATTCTCCTTCCGTTTCGACACCGCGCTGGATATGAGGATGAACGCCGACGGAGGCCGCACCGCCGCAGACGTGGTCAACGACAGCACCGTGGAAAGGCTCGAAGAGATACTCAGGCTGTACGGCGAAGTTGAGAACGCAGGCAAGGTGGCAAAACTGATAGACGCAGCGCGCCGGCTCTCCCCCATCCGGACGACGGGAGACCTGAACAAAGCCGTTGAAAGCGCTCTGCCCCCGTACGCCGACCATAAATGGCTGGCCAAGCTGTACCAGGCGCTGCGCATAGAAGTGAACGAGGAGATGCGCTCGCTGGAAAAATTCCTGCAAGGAGCAGCCGCGAGCCTGAAGCAGGGCGGGAAACTGGCGGTCATAACCTACCACTCCCTGGAAGACAGGATGGTGAAAAACTTCATAAAGACCGGAAACGTGGAAGGAAACGAGCAGAGGGACGTGTATGGAAACAATTCTGCGCCGCTGAAAGCCGTGAACCGCAAGCCCATCCTTCCTGCCGAAGAAGAGATACAGACAAACACCCGCGCCAGAAGCGCGAAACTAAGAATAGCGGAGAAGATCTAGATGACGGAGACCAAGAAAAAATTCAGGCTGTCAGACGTGTGGAAGTTCCTTAAGAACTCCCTGGTGGCTATCCTTCGGGGAGAATTGCTCCTCAGGCTCAACGTCAACAAGTACTTCCCGCAGATAGCATACACTTTCCTGCTGTTCGCCCTTTCCATCCTGTTCAGCATAATGGTGGACGGAACCCTGGGCAAGGTTGAACAGAACAAGCAGACCCTGCAGGAACTGGAAAGGCTTAATTCCCAGAAGACATTCGAACTCATCACCCTCAACCGCAGGAGCACCGTAGCCACCCTGCTGGAGGAACAGGGCTCGGACGTGGCGGAGCCTACCAGACCGGCGCAGATACTGAAATAGATTCCCGGTCAAGCCGGGAATGACTCCCTGAGAGGGAATGACATACACAGAGATATGGAAGAAGTAAAGATCAACAAGAAAAAGAGAGACAGCGTAGGTCGCGGCCTGCACTGGTTCTACCTGTTGTTCCTGCTTATATCCATAGGCCTGATAGTCCGCCTCGTCTACCTCATTTTCGTATTCAAGCCGGATCCTGGCATAGAAGCGCTTCTCACCCCTTCTTCCACAAAGACTACCATTGAGCCCAAGAGAGGAACCATCCTGGCATATGACGGAAGAGTCCTGGCTATGTCCTTCACCTGCTACGACCTGTATATGGACTG
This sequence comes from Bacteroidales bacterium, assembly GCA_017437825.1. Taxonomy (GTDB): domain Bacteria; phylum Bacteroidota; class Bacteroidia; order Bacteroidales; family UBA932; genus Cryptobacteroides. The sequence continues at coordinate 14,717 of JAFRXC010000049.1, read as the reverse complement.
CACCGTCCGCAAGGAAGCGTACGCCCAGAGAGAAAATGGGGCAGAACTGGAAAAGGAATGGCTCGCCAAAGCGAATGAACTGGCCAAGGGCCTCTCTGAAATCCTCGGAGACAAGAGCGCTGCTGAATACTACAACCTAATTCGAAACGGCAGGGCCGAGAACCGCAAATACGTAAACATCTGCAGAGGCGTGGACGAAGGCACATACCGCCGCATAGCCGCGCTGCCGCTGTTCAACGAGGGACGCTACGCCGGCGGCCTCATCGACGACGAGAAATACATCGTCCGCAAATACCCTTACGGAACCCTTGCGAGGAGGACGGTGGGCTTCGTGCGCCGCAACGAGAGCGTGCGCAACAGCCGCGTGGGAATCGAGGGCCGATACGACCACATCCTTCACGGAGAGGAAGGTGTCGAATATATGCGTACCACGGACCTGGGCAGGGTGAGGGATTACGCAGAGGAGTACCGCCTTGCGACAGACGGACAGGACGTGCGCACCACCCTTAACATAGACATTCAGGACGTGGCCGAGAGGGCGCTCCGCTCCCAGATAGAGGACGATTCCGAACTGGAGGGCGGCTGCACCATAGTGATGGACGTCAAGACCGGAGCCATTCGCGCAATGGTCAACCTGCTCCGCGACTCCACCACCAACAGGATGGAAGAGTCCATGAACCTGGCCATAGGAAGGTTGGGAGAACCTGGATCAGTGTTCAAGTCAGTCAACCTTATGTCCAACCTGGAGGACGGCAAGGTCAAGAGCCTTGAGGAGACGATTCCTACCAATCACGGAGTATTCCCTCCTTTCTCACAGGACACTTACATAACCAGTTACGAGGCGCGCTCCCAGAGCAAGGAAATCAGCCTTATAGAAGGATTCTCCATATCTTCCAACTACGTATTCAGGAAACTCGCGTCGGACAACTACCGCAGCAATCCCCAGTCATACATCGACAAAATATATATGTACAAACTGGGCGAGGCTTTCGACTTCGACTTGGAAGGCCTTGCAAAACCTACGGTTCCGGACCCTAAGTCCAGCAGCTGGAGCGGAACGGACCTGGCCTCCGTGGCCATCGGATACTCCATTGCCGAGACTCCCCTCCACATAATCACATTCTATAACGCCATAGCCAACAACGGAAGGATGATGAAACCTTACCTGGTGGAAGACATAGAGAAAGGAGGCGTGGTGGTGGAGAAGCTGGGCCCCAGCGTGCTGAACGCATCAATTTGCTCCAAGGCCACGGCTGACACCATCACAAGGGCGCTGAAAGCCGTTGTGGCCTTCCCCCACGGAACCGGAAGCCGCCTGAAGACAGACAAATACGAATTCGCCGGCAAGACCGGAACAGCCAGGGTTGCCCTGGACGGAGGCGGTTACGAGCGCGGAGGCCTCAAGAAGCATCAGGGAACCTTCGTGGGATTCTTCCCGGCCGACGACCCCAAATACACCATCATAACGGTAGTATACAGCAAACTGACCTACGCCAACACGTACGGAGGCACCAAGCCCGCAGCCGTGGTAAGGGAGATTGCCGACTACATATATGCAATGGATCCCCTGTGGGAGACGTCCCTGACCAGGACAGGAAAGATGAACGAGATGAAGGCGCAGCTTCCGGAAGTGGAAGAAGGCAAGGTGCCCGACGTAAAGGGCCTGGGCCTCAAGGACGCACTTTACGTACTTGAAAACGCCGGGTACGTATGTTCATACTCCGGATACGGTCACGTGGACTCCTATACGGTGGACGGCAAGAACATAACACTGAAACTGAAATGAAACTGAACGACATAATAAAAGGCACTGACGCCAAGATCCTTTATGGTACGCCCGAGACCCAGATAGACGCGATAGTAAGCGACTCCCGCAAGGCGGCGGTCGGCGCGGCTTTCTTCGCAGTCAAGGGCCACGACCGTGACGGCCACGACTACATAGACTCCGCCCGCGCCGCCGGCGCAAGCTCCATAGTCTCCGCCAGTCGAAAGGACCTTGCCCTGTGCGCCGCAAACTTCTACGGCCATCCGTCGGAGAAGCTTTCGCTGGTGGGAATCACCGGCACCAACGGCAAGACTACTACTGTAACGCTGCTGTACAACCTGTTCATGGGCCTGGGATACAACTGCGGTCTGCTTTCCACCATAGCCAACTACGTAGGTCGCAAGCGCAGCGAGACCGAGAACACCACGGCCGACCCCATTACCATAAACAGGCTCCTCAAGGAGATGACCGACGACGGATGCGAATACTGCTTCATGGAGGTCAGCTCCATAGGCGTGGAGCAGGACAGGGTTGCAGGCCTCAAGTTCAAGCTTGCCATTTTCTCCAACCTCACCCACGACCACCTGGACTATCACGGCACCTTCGCCGAATACCTCAGGTGCAAGAAGCTGTTTTTCGACAACCTTACTTCAGACGCCACTGCGCTGATAAACATTGACGACCGCAATGGAATGGTAATGGTCCAGAACACCGCCGCACAGGTGGTTACCTATTCCTGCCGCAACATGGCTGACCATACCTGCCGCATCCTGGAAGAGAGCTTCGAGGGAATGCTCCTGAAGATTGACGGCACTGAGACCTGGACACGTCTTATCGGCCAGCATAACGCATATAACATCCTGGCCATATACTCCGCCGCCAGGTGCCTGGGAGCCGGGAAGGAAGAGACCCTGGTAGCACTGAGCAAGCTGGAATCCGCTCCGGGACGTCTGGAGAACATCCGCGGGCCCCGCGGCCTGTCCATAGTAATAGATTACGCACACACGCCCGACGCGATGGAGAACGTGCTGAAGACATTGCGCGAGATCGCCCCGGAGAAGCAGCTGATCTGCCTGTTCGGATGCGGAGGCGACCGCGACCGCACAAAGAGGCCTGAAATGGCAAAAGTGGCCGAGGAGTTCTCCGACAGGATCATCGTCACCTCCGACAACAGCCGCACTGAGCGCACCGAGGACATCCTCGAAGACATACGCGCGGGATTCAGCGCAGATGGCTTGCGCAAGGCCATCTTCATAGCCGACAGGCGCGAAGCCATCCGCACGGCCATAATGACCGCTGATGACGGAGCCACCATCCTGCTGGCGGGCAAAGGCCACGAAACATACCAGATAATTGGAACCGAACACCGTCACTTTGACGAAAGAGAAGTAATAGCCGAAATACTATGATCTACCACCTTTTCCAACTGCTCCAGGACTACGACTTTCCGGGTCATGGATTGATGAATTACCTGACTTTCAGGGCTATACTTGCAAGTATGATAAGCCTTTTGGTAGCCTTGTTCGCAGGAAAGAAGATTATAAGGAGCCTGCAGAAGCACCAGATAGGAGAAACTATCAGGGACCTCGGCCTGCAGGGCCAGATGGAGAAGAAAGGCACTCCTACGATGGGAGGCATCATAATAATAGTAGCCGTGCTGAGCTCTGTCCTGCTGGTGGGAGACCTCACCAACATATACAACCTGCTCCTCATACTTACCACTGTCTGGTGCGGGGCGCTGGGTTTCGCCGACGACTACATCAAGGTTTTCAAGAAGAACAAGAACGGCCTGAGCGAGCGCAAGAAACTTATCGGCCAGATAAGCCTGGGATTCATAATCGCCCTCATAATGTGCATCCATCCGGGGATACTCTCCGACAAGCTGGTCACCACGATTCCTTTCGTGAAGGCCCACGAGTTCGACTATTCCTGGCTCTCACCTTTCAGCGGACAGCTGGGTGTGTACTGCACCTGGGCGATATACGTGATTCTGATAGTAGTGGTCATCGTGGCCTGCTCCAACGGCACAAACCTCACTGACGGAATGGACGGCCTCGCAGCCGGCACCACGGCCTTGGTGGGCGTCGTTTTAGGTATCCTGGCCTGGCTGAGCGGCAACGTTCTGGATACTGCTTACCTGAACATAATGTACATTCCCGGTTCTGGTGAGGTGGCCATATTCATGGCGGCCTTCGTCGGAGCGCTTATGGGATTCCTGTGGTACAACTCCTTCCCCGCCCAGGTGTTCATGGGAGATACCGGAAGCCTTACCATAGGAGGTATAATCGGAGTGAGCGCAGTGCTCATACGAAAGGAACTGCTGCTCCCCCTGCTATGCGGAATATTCGTGGTGGAAAGCGCCTCTGTGATAATCCAGAGGACATATTTCCGCCGCACGAAGAAAAAATACGGAGAGGGAAAGAGGTATTTCCTGATGGCCCCGATCCATCACCATTTCCAGAAAAAAGGGTTGCCGGAGCCCAAGATAGTAAGCAGGTTCTGGATTGTAGGAATAATACTGGCGGTATCCACGCTGGCGTTACTGAAACTTAGATAGCATTTATGTCAAGAGTAGTTGTATTGGGAGGTGCCGAGAGCGGTGTAGGAGCCGCTGTACTGGCTAAAGTAAAAGGTTTTGATGTATTTCTTTCCGACAATGGGAAGATAAAGGAGGAGTATGCGTCTGAGCTCCGCAAATGGGAAATCCCGTTCGAGGAAGGCGGACACACCGAGTCCCTTATCCTCAACGCCGACGAGGTTGTCAAGAGCCCCGGCATTCCGCTGACGGCCCCTATGATAAGGAAACTTGAAGCCCAGGGCACGCACATAGTGTCGGAGATAGAGTTTGCCGGACGCTACGACACGGCAAAGAAGATATGCATAACCGGATCCAACGGCAAGACCACCACTACTTCTCTCATCTACTACCTGCTCCAGCAGGCAGGACTGAACGTGGGCTTGGGCGGAAATATCGGAAAAAGCTACGCCTACCAGGTAGCAACTGAGCACTATGATTATTACGTACTGGAAATCAGCAGCTTCCAGCTTGATAATGTATACGATTTCCGTCCCGACATAGCCATCATCACCAACATCACTCCCGACCATCTGGACAGGTACGACCACAATATGGAGAACTACGTCAAGGCCAAGTTCCGCATAACCCGCAACCTCAGGCCAGAAGACTGCTTCATATTCGACTCTGACGACGCCATTACCATCGCCCACCTGGACAAGATCATCCTCCAGACCAAGATGCTGCCTTTCACCCAGGAGCGTGAGGTCAGCCAGGGCGCGTTCTTGCGCGACGACAAGATGGTCATCCGCTACGACCAGGACGAGAGCGAAATCTACCTGGAGGAACTCGCCCTCGGAGGCAAGCACAACATATACAACTCGATGGCCGCAGCCCTCGCCGCCAAGGCGATGGACATAGAGAACGAGGTCATACGCAACAGCCTGGCCACCTTCGCCCCCATCGAGCACAGGCTGGAGCCGGTGCTCAGCATCAAGGATGTGCTGTACATAAACGACTCCAAGGCCACCAACATAGATTCTGCCTGGTATGCACTTGAATGCCAGAAGAAGCCCGTCGTGTGGATTGTTGGCGGAACTGACAAGGGCAATGACTACAGCATACTGAATGACCTGGTGAAAGAGAAGGTAAAGGCAATTGTCTGCCTGGGAATAGACAATGCCAAGATACACGCAGCTTTCGAAGGCATCGTAGGCAAGGACAAGATGGTGGACACCCACTCGGCCGAAGAGGCAGTAAAGGCGGCAAGCCGCTTCGCCCAGAGCGGAGACGTGGTTCTGCTGAGCCCCTGCTGTGCAAGCTTCGACCTTTTCAAGAACTATGAAGACCGTGGAGAGAAGTTCAAGCAGGCAGTAAGAAACTTGTAGCTATATGGCAAACAGCAAAGGAAAGACGACATTCATAGACCGCCTGGGAGGAGACAAGGTGGTTTGGACCATCATGCTCTTCCTTTGCATGATTTCCCTGGTGAGCCTGTTCTCAGCTACCTCGCAGCTTGCCACGGCGTCCAACACCAGGCTGAACATAGTAAAGGACCAGGCAATCACAATAGCCCTGGGACTCTTCTTCGTGTTCCTTTGCTACAGGGTCAACTCCATCAAGTTGTTCAAGGCCCTGGCCAGGTGGGGATTCGCGCTGTCGCTGTTCCTGCTGGTATTCGTGGACCTGCACATAAAGCTTCCTCTTATTTCCGCCGCAAGCATAAATGACGCCTGGCGCGTAATCAAGGTTTTCGGCTTCCAGGTACACGTCCTGGAGGTTGTCAAAGTGGCGATGGTGATGTACCTCGCCTGGGCAATAGACCGCCTGCAGAACGGTGAATTCAAGGTTTTGGACAAGTTGTCCAACATAAACCGCCTGGAATTCCTTGGATCCAAGATATGGCAGGAGATAATCTGCGTCATACTTCCTTCTTTGATAATAGTTGTGCTTTCCCTTCTCGCCAGCAACTCCAGCGCGCTATTTCTGGCAGGAATAATGTTCCTGACCATGCTCCTGGGCAGGATAAACTTCTTCCATATTGTAGCTACGGGATTCATCTGCCTGGCGCTCCTGGCAGGATGCTTCGGGCTGTACAAGCTCAGCAGCAGCCTGCAGCACGACGACCCTGACGCAAAGGTGCTGTTCAGGCGCATCGGCACCGGCGTAAGCCGCGTGCTGGACAAATCCATAGACTACGAGGAGATAATACGCACCTCCGAAAAGGGCTCCCCCGAATACCAGCGCGCGCTTGACCGCATCCGCCAGCCTTACGGAGCCAAGATTGCCATAAAGGAAGGCGGCCTGTTCGGCAAGGGACCCGGGCGCAGCACACAGAAATACAAGGTACCTGTAATATACGAAGACTACATCTTCAGCTTCATCATAGAAGAATACGGCCTGCTGTTCGGCGGCTTGCTGATATTCATTCTGTATCTGAGCCTGCTGGCAAGGGGCTCCATCATCGCAAGGAACTGCAATGACCATTTTGCCAAGTGCGCCGTCGCAGGCCTGTGCATGCTCATCACGGCCCAGGCCATGATGCACATAACCGTCAACTGCGACATAGGTTTCCTGACCGGACAGACCCTGCCGCTGGTAAGTTATGGAACTTCGGCCTTTGTCTGCTTCAGTATAGCCTTCGGCATAATACTGTCCATCAGCAGGATGGCAGAGAAGAACGTAGAGAAAGAAAGACTCGAGGCGGCTCCGCTCATAGAGCTTCAGGAGGATACCCAGGACGAACTGAGGAGTTCCCTGAACGACCTTGACCAGCTGGACTCGATGGACATATAACAAAAGACTATGGAATACAAACCTGTCAGAGTCATAATCAGCGGAGGCGGCACGGGAGGACACATTTTCCCGGCCATCTCCATAGCATCCAAGTTCAAGGAGCTCAATCCTGAATCGGAAATCCTGTTCGTCGGAGCGGAGGGAAGGATGGAGATGGAGAAAGTGCCCGCCGCAGGGTTCAAGATAGTGGGACTGAAAGTTGCCGGACTTCAGCGCAAGAGGAGTCTGAAAAACCTCATCCAGAACATGAGGCTCCCCTTCCGCTTCGTCAGAAGCATACGCAAGGCAAGGCGCATCATTAAGGACTTCAAGCCCGACGTTGCCATAGGAGTGGGCGGTTATGCAAGCGCTCCCCTGCTTTTCGCCGCCACTGAACTTAAGATTCCTACATTGATACAGGAGCAGAATGGATTCGCAGGCCTTACCAACAAGATGCTGGGAAGAAGGGTGGACAAGATATGCGTCGCATATGAAGGGATGGAGAAATTCTTCCCTAAGGACAAGATCGTGTTCAGCGGCAATCCCATCCGCAAGCTCATAGTGCCCTGCACCCCCCATATGAAGGCGGAAGGCATAGAGTTTTACGGAATGGACCCGGACAAGAAGCACCTGCTGGTAGTAGGCGGCAGCCTGGGAAGCGGCACCCTGAACAACGCTATGCGCAAGTGGATAGAGCAGGACTGCCCCGGAGGAGGGAACGTGGAAGTACTGTGGCAGTGCGGAAAGTATTACAAGGATTCCATCGACGCGTTCATGGAGAAATACAAGGACAGCTGCCCCAACATCCATTACTCTGAGTTCATCTCAAGGATGGCCCTGGCCTACGCGATGGCTGACGTGGTTATCTCGCGCTCAGGAGCCAGCTCCATTTCGGAGCTGTGCGCCGCCCGCAAGGCCGCCATTTTCGTCCCGTCGCCCAACGTGGCCGAAGATCACCAGACGCACAACGCAATGGCTCTGGTGCGCAAGGACGCAGCAATGATAGTTAAAGACGGCGAAGCTGTGGACAAACTTATGGAAGTTGCCCTGAAACTGCTTTACGACCCCGAAAAGATTCAGCAGATGGAAACCAACATAGGCAAACTGGCAAAGATGGACGCCAGTTCGGTAATAGTTGACGAAGCTTATAAACTGATATAATGTACAAGCACATATATTTCATAGGCATAGGCGGAATAGGAATGAGCGCCATAGCCAGGTACTATAACTTCAAGGGCCTGGACGTAAGCGGATATGACCGCACTGAATCCGAACTGACCCGTCAGCTCAGTCAGGAGGGCATACGCGTGCATTACACTGACTCCCCGGAACTGATTCCTGAAAGCATCCAGGAGACTCTGGTGGTTTACACCCCAGCCATTCCTGAAGACCTGCAGGAACTGGTGACGGTACGCCGGAAAGGATACAAGGTGATAAAGCGCTCCCGGATGCTGGGAGAGATTACCGAGGGACAGGTCTGCCTGGCTGTTGCCGGAACACACGGCAAGACCACGACCAGCACATTCGCCGCGCACATTCTGACGCAGAGCGGTGAGGGTTGCTCCGCCTTCCTTGGAGGAATCTCCAAGAACTACGGCACCAACCTGCTGGTAAGCAAGAACAACGTGGTTGTGGCCGAGGCCGACGAATTCGACCGCAGTTTCCTGCAGCTGCACCCTCAGACAGCCGTAATTACCGCGATGGACGCAGACCATCTGGACATTTACGGAGACCTGGAGCACGTGCAGGAAGCGTTCCGCGAATTCGCTTCCCAGGTGAGCGGGGCCGTGATAAAGAAGATAGGCCTGCCACTGAGCCAGGAAGACACCCCGGCCAAGTTGTATACCTACAGCCTGGACAACCCTCAGGCCGACTTCTACGCTTCTGACATAAGGCTTCAGGAAGACGGACACTATATATTCGATATAAACTACCCGGACGGAATCATAAAGGACGTAAGACTTGGCGTACTGGGATGGGTGAACGTGGAGAACTGCGTTGCGGCGGCGGCCATCTGCCTGCTTCACGGCACCGACCCGCAGAGCATCCGCGAGGCGGCAGGCAGCTTCCTGGGCGCGCGCCGCAGGCTGGACGTACACCTGAACCGTCCCGGTCTCACCTATATAGACGATTATGCCCACCATCCGGCAGAACTGGCCACGGCCATTTCATCTCTGAAGCAGATATTCCCTTCAAGGACCATAACCGGAGTGTTCCAGCCGCATCTTTATACGCGTACCAGAGACCTGGCGCAAGGGTTCGCGATGGCCTTGAGCCTGCTGGACGAGCTGATCCTCCTGGACATATATCCCGCTAGGGAGGAGCCCATCGAAGGCGTGACCTCTGATATCATATTCAAGAACGTCACCTGCAAGCACAAGATAATGCTGCATAAGGAAAACCTGCTGGACTACCTGTCAGGTAAAGAACTTGACGTGCTGGCCACTTTCGGCGCCGGAGACATAGACAGACTTGTACAACCCATAACGGAAATGCTGGAGAATAGATGAAACGCCCGCTGAAAACAATACTCCGCACAGCCGGGATAGCCTTGCTGCTGGCAGCGTTCGTGCTGCTGGGCCTGCTTAGCCGCAGGGCCCGCAGGGAACGCACCTGCGAAGGCGTCCAGGTGGAGTTCAGCGACGACTTCAACTTTGTCACGGAAGACGATATCAAGGGCTACATAGACCGCTATGCCGGGAACTACCTGGGCCGCAGGCTGGACAGCCTGGACCTCAACGGGATAGAGAACATGCTGGACCAGCAGAGCGCAGTGCTCAAGAGCGAGGTTTATTCCGGAGGGGACGGAATGATGCACGTGGTAGTAAGCCAGAGAGAACCTGTCCTGCGATTCCAGAGCCCTGAAAGCGGGTTCTACATAGACGACCGAGGCTTCATCTTCCCCCTCCAGGACAACTATACGTCCCTGGTGCCGGTCATCGACGGAAACATACCCATACACGTCAGCCCCAATTACAAGGGGGAGGCCCGGACGGAGAAGGAAGCAGCCTGGATAAGGGGTGTACAGGAGATGGTAGAATATATGCAGGGCAATGCAATCTGGGCGGAGAACATAGTGCAGATACACGTGGACGAGAACTCTGACATACTGATGATCCCGAGAGAAGGAGACGAGACATTCATATTCGGCAGCCCGGACGACATCCCCGCCAAGTTCTCCAGGATGGAGAAGTATTACCAGTACATCCAGCCCGGAGAGAAGAAATACACAATCGTAAACGTAAAGTATAAAGGACAGATAATTTGCAAATAATCACGATATGGACGAAAGATATATTGCGGCTATAGACCTGGGATCGGCCAGGATCAGTCTGGGAGTGGCCCAGGTGCAGGGAGACAACACCCAGATCATTTACTTCGACAGCGTCCCTTCCGAAGGAGTCCGCACAGGCGCGGTCTTCAACCCGCAGCGCTGCGGCGGCAAGATAAGGGAACTGCTGGACAAGGCTGAGGAAGAGCTCAAGATCCACATCCACCAGATTGTCACCAACTATCCCAAATATGGAGTGGAACAGCAGCTGGCTACGGGAGAACTGCCCAGGACGGACCCTATGAGCAGCATCTCCGACGAAGAGCTGGACAGCCTGAAGAACGTGTCGCTTGACAGCTACCCTCTGGACAACAGCGCCACGCAGCTCATCTACGGTGCCGTGGTACAGTCCTTCGCCACGGAAGAATACATCAACGCCCGCGAGGACGATGTGGTTGGAATGATCAGTGCCAAACTGTGCGGCAACTACAAGCTGTTCATAGGCAGCAAGCGCACCTCCGACTACATAGACGCAGCCTGCAACATGGCCCAGATAGCCATATCGGACAAATACTTCGGTCCCGAGGTTGAAGGCAAGGCCGTCCTCACTATGAACGAGATGGAAAACGGCGTTGCCCTGATTAACATGGGAGCCGGAGTAACTTCAGTGACTGTTTACCACAAGGGCGTGCTGAGATACTACGGAGCCATACCCTTCGGAGGAAAGACCATTACTGAAGACATACGCTACGAAAGCGGCTTCTCCGAGGCTCTTGCAGAGAACATAAAACTGGCCTTCGGAGCCTGCCTTCCCGAAAAACTCCAGAACCTCTCCGACAAGATACTGCAGGTGGACCTGGGCGAGGACATACCTCCCAAGAACCTGAGCGTCAGATACTTGTCTGAGATTATCACCGCTCGTCAGAAAGAGATACTTGAAGCCATCCTATGGCATATACAGAAAAGCGGCCTGGCTGACAACCTGCGCAGCGGCGTCGTTCTCACCGGAGGCGGATGCGAGCTGGTGAACACCGCCAACCTGCTCAGGGAGATATCCGGCTATTCAGTGAGGATAGGGGCGCCTAGGCGTTTCTTCACCACCGGATGCGACGGCCTCAACTCCCCTGCAGCCACAACTTGTGCGGGACTCATAATGGAGGCCCGCAAGCACCCTCACATCAACTGCGCCGAGGTTCCGGAAGTCATAGAGGTGCCTATGGCTCCTCCTCAGAAGGAAGAACTGTTCCCGGAGGAAACGCCTGTAGAGGAAACCCCTGCTGAAGGTCCTGCAGAGGTCAGGGATAAAAAGGCCGAGCCCAAGAAACCCCGGAAGGAGAAGACGATTAAAGTTATCAAGCCTAAGCCGCCCAAAGAGCATAAACCTATCCAGCTACCCAACTGGATAAAGAAGATAGGCGAATTCCAGGAATCATTATTTGACGGAATGGACGAAAGGTCCGACGAATCAATCAATAACAGAGGATAATTATGACAGCAGATGTATTTCCAGTAGATTGGGCCCCATCCAATGACATCATAAAAGTATTGGGAGTAGGCGGAGGCGGATGCAATGCCGTCAACTATATGTACAAGCAGGGTGTGGAAGGCTGCAGCTTCATTGTCTGCAACACTGACCTCCAGGCCCTCAGGGGATGTGACGTCCCCGAGAAGATCCAGCTGGGCCACGACGGCCTTGGTGCGGGAACCGACCCCATCCAGGGGCGCAACGCCGCTCTTGAATCCCAGGACGAGATTGCGCGCAAGGTGCTGGACACCGGCACTCAGATGCTGTTCATAACGGCAGGTATGGGCGGTGGTACGGGCACCGGAGCCGCGCCGATCATAGCCAAGATGGCCAAGGACCGCGGCATCCTTACCGTGGGAGTGGTGACCATCCCGTTCGACAACCAGGGCAATGAGACCATCACCCGCGCCATAGACGGTATCCACGAGATGGAAAAGAACGTGGACAGTCTCCTGATCATAAAGAACCAGAACATCATAACCCATTACGGAGACCTGCTGCTCCACGAGGCCTTCCCCAAGTCCGACGAGGTGCTTGCCACCGCCGTCAAGGGTATCATAGAGATAATCAAGAAGCCCGGATACATAAACGTGGACTTCAGGGACGTCAAGGTAATGATGAAAGACAGCGGCTACGCCCTGATGGGCAGTGGCAGCGGCACCGGCCCCACCAGGATAGAGGACGCAGTGCGCGAGGCCTTCAATTCCCCGCTGCTCAACGAATACGACCTCACGTCTGCTCGCAACATCCTCATCAACGTCACCGCCCCGCGCAGCGAGCAGGGCATCCTGGGAAGCCAGTACCAGATGATCAGCGACGAGATACGCAAGTACACGGGCAACACCAACAGCTTCAAGCAGGGACTCATCTACGAGGATGACCCCGCCTTCGGAGACAAGGTAACCATAACCGCCATAGTCACAGGACTGCAGTTCGTGGACATCATAGGCCCCGCAGAGGACCTCGGAAACTACATCTTCCTGGACAAGGACTTCGTCTATATCAAGGAAGACTCGCAGATGGGGAACAATCCTCAGAACGGTCCGCTGCCAGTCAGGTCCAAGATAGGATTCAACTCTAAGGAAAATTGTCGTACCTTCGCATTCGCTCCGGACCAGAAGCCGTGCCTGGCTGTAGATCCGTGGGAAGACAAGAGTTTCCTGGAGAACGAGCCCGCAATACGCAGGGCTGCTAAAAAAGACTGATTATGGAAAGACGCACAAGAGTAAGATTCGCTCCCTCCCCTACCGGACCGCTGCATATGGGCGGAGTCCGCACCGCACTGTACAATTACCTGTATGCTAAGCAGAATGGAGGAGACTTTATCCTGCGCATAGAAGATACCGACTCCCACCGCTTCGTGCCGGGGGCCGAACAATATATCATCGAGGCGCTCCGCTGGTGCGGCATCTACCCTGACGAGGGCGTGGACGCTGCCGGCAACATAGTTCAGACTCCCGACGAGAGGCATCCGCACGCCCCTTACAGGCAGTCAGAGCGCAAGGATATCTACAGGCAGTATGCCGAGGAACTGGTAGCCAAGGGCGCCGCGTACTACGCATTCGACTCCTCACAGGACCTCGAATCCGCCAGGGCGCAGGCCGAGATGCACGGACAGACTTTCATCTACAACCGCGCCACCCGTCCCGGAATGCGCAACTCCCTCAGTCTCGACGAAGACAGCGTTAAGGACCTTCTGGAGAATACCACAGACTGGACGATACGCTTCAAGATGCCTGAGAACACCGTGGTGAAGATGGACGATATGATTCGCGGTCACATAGAGGTGAACACCGACACCCTGGACGACAAGGTGCTCTGGAAAAGAGCCGACTGCCTGCCCACTTACCACCTTGCCAACATAGTGGACGACCACCTGATGGAAATCAGCGAAGTGATCCGCGGCGAGGAGTGGCTTCCGTCGCTGCCTCTGCACTACTTGTTGTATCAGGCATTCGGCTGGGAAGACACGATGCCTCGCTTCGCGCACCTGTCCCTGCTCCTGAAGCCCGTGGGCAATGGAAAACTGAGCAAGAGGGACGGAGACAAACTGGGATTCCCGGTATTCCCGCTGGAATGGACCAATCCCGAAACGGGTGAGAAATCCCGCGGCTACCGCGAGGACGGATACTTCCCCGAGGCTTTCGTGAATATGCTGGCAATGCTGGGATGGAACCCGGGAGACGACCGCGAACTGTTCTCCCTGGACGAACTGGTGCAGGCTTTCTCTATGGAAAAAGTACAGAAAGCCGGAGCTAAGTTCAACCCCGAAAAGGCAAAATGGTTCAACAAGGAGTACCTACGCAAGAAAAGCGACGAAGAACTGACGGACCTGTTCATCCCCATATTGAAGGAAAAAGGCATAGACACTTCCCGTGAGTATGTTCTCAAGGTAGTGACTCTCATCAAGGAAAGGGCCACTTTCGTGGCGGATTTCTGGGACATAGCATCCTACCTGTTCGTAGCTCCGCAGGAATACAACGAGAAAGACGTGGCCAAGTTCTGGAAACCGGAGAACTACACCCTGGCGCTGCAGGCGGCAGGCTTCATCAAGGGATACAATGGTCCTTGGGAGAAAGAAGCCCTCGAGACTGCCCTGGAAGAGTTCATCCGCAGTAACGAGTGGCCGATGGGAAAGGTTATGAACTGCCTGCGCCTGGCGCTTGTGGGAGCCTCCAGCGGCCTGGGCATAGCCGACATCGTAACCCTGATAGGAAAGGACGAATTCGCCCGCAGGATTGACAACATTGTAAAAACACTCAGTGTATGACAATAGGAATTTGCAGCGATCACGCCGGATATGAATACAAGTCCGAACTGATCAAGTACCTGGCCCACCGCGGCCACAATGTAATAGACTACGGAA
>JAFRXC010000006.1 GCA_017437825.1 Bacteroidales bacterium | reverse complement strand
GTCCAGGCACAGCTTCATTATGGGACCGAAGAATTCGGACTTGGAAATGATCTGGGCGCGGATGTAGGGCTCTTCTATGTGGTCTATGAGGGTAGGGGCGGGGAGTCCGGACGGGTTGTGCACGTCCATCACCTCTCCCTGGGAAGTGTACACTTTGTAAGAAACGTTGGGCACCGTGGTGATCACGTCCATGTCGAACTCCCTGAAAAGCCTTTCCTGGACGATTTCCAGGTGCAGCAGGCCCAGGAAGCCGCATCGGAAGCCGGAGCCCAGTGCCAGCGAGCTTTCAGGCTCGTAGACGAAAGAGGCGTCGTTCAGCTGGAACTTCTCCAGGGTGGTGCGCAGCTCCTCGAACTTGTCAGCCTGCACGGGGTACATACCCGCGAACACCATAGGCTTCACCTCCTCGAATCCGGCGATGGCCTCGCTGCAGGGGTTGTCAGTATGGGTTATGGTATCGCCCACCTTCACCTCGGTGGCGTTCTTGATTCCTGAAATGATGTATCCCACGTCGCCGCAGGCCACCTCTCCCGTGGGGATGAGTTTCATCTTGAGGACTCCAACCTCGTCGGCAACGTACTCCATCCCGGTGTTGAAGAATTTGACGCTGTCGCCCTTGCGGATGGAGCCGTTCTTGACCTTGAAGTAGGCGATGATGCCGCGGAAGGAGTTGAAGACGGAGTCGAAGATGAGGGCCTGGAGCGGCGCGTCGGGATTGCCCTGCGGAGCAGGGATCCTCTCGACGATGGCGTCCAGGATGGGGGCCACGCCCTCGCCCGTGCGCGCGGATATCTTGAATATGTCGTCGGGGTCGCAGCCGATGAGGTCCACTATCTGGTCGGTAACCACGTCTATCTGGGCGGACTCCATATCTATCTTGTTGAGGACGGGGATGATCTCCAGGTTATGGTCTATGGCCTGGTAAAGGTTGGAGATTGTCTGCGCCTGGATTCCCTGGCTGGCGTCCACCACCAGGAGGGCGCCTTCACAGGAAGCAATGGAGCGTGACACTTCGTATGAGAAGTCCACGTGGCCGGGAGTGTCGATAAGGTTCAGCTTATAGGTTTCCCCTTTGTAGGGATAGAGCATCTGGATGGCGTGACTCTTAATGGTGATGCCTTTTTCTTTCTCAAGGTCCATGTCGTCCAGCACCTGGTTTTCCATATCCCTCTCGCTCAGGGTGCGGGTAAGTTCCAGGAGCCTGTCGGCCAGGGTGCTCTTGCCGTGGTCGATATGGGCGATAATGCAGAAATTTCTGATATGCTTCATTCCTATTGCTGAAATTATATGCAAATATACGGTTAAATTTTGTTAACTTTGTAGACTAACGAAATTATACATAATAATATAGATATGGCAACAGTTAATGAATTAAAGAGCATTGCTTCACAGGTGCGCCGCGACATCGTCAGGATGGTAACGGCCGCCAAGTCCGGACACCCGGGCGGATCGTTGGGAAGCACGGACATAATGACCGTCCTTTTCTTCAACGAGATGAAGCAGGATCCCAAGACCTGGACCCGCGACGCTAAGGGCCAGGATGCGTTTATCCTTTCCGCCGGCCATATGGCCCCGGTTTATTATTCAGTATTGGCAAGGGCCGGTTACTTCCCCAAGGAAGAGCTCGGCACCCTTCGCAAGTTCGGTTCCCGCCTCCAGGGTCACCCTTCTGTAGAGCGCGGCCTTCCGGGCATCTTCCTGCCTTCAGGCTCCCTCGGACAGGGACTTGCCGCAGCAGCAGGAATCGCCCTCGGAAAGAAGCTTGACAATGAGGACAACAACGTCTACGTACTTTGCGGAGACGGCGAGAGCGAGGAAGGCGAGATCTGGGAGTCCGGAATGTTCGCCGTTCACCACAAGTTGGACAACCTCATCGCCATGACCGACGTAAACGGCCAGCAGATTGACGGACCTACCAGTTCCGTAGCAGCCATCGCTCCTCTCAACGAGAAGTGGAAGGCATTCGGCTGGAACGTGATCGAGGCAGAAGGCAACGACATCGACGCCATCATCCAGGCTTTCGCAGAGGCCAAGGCCAACAAGGGTTCAGGCAAGCCTACAATGATTCTCTTCAAGACCGAGATGGGCCACGGAGTAGACTTCATGGCAGGAACACACAAATGGCACGGCAAGGCCCCTTCAGAGGAGCAGTGCGCCGAGGCTATGAAGCAGCTTGAGGAAACATTGGGGGATTTTTAATAAAGGAAAAGAGTTATGAAAAAGTATATTGACAGTGGTAAGATAGATACCAGAAGCGGCTTCGGCGTAGGACTTTACGAGGCCGGAAAGGCAGACTCCAGAGTAGTCGCCCTCACTGCCGACCTTAAAGGCTCCCTCAAGATGGACCAGTTCGCGGCTGAGTTCCCCGAGCGCTTCATCCAGTGCGGAATCGCAGAAAGCAATATGGTAGGCGTAGCCGCAGGACTCGCCGTTACCGGAAAGATTCCTTTCATCGGCTCCTTCGCAGAGTTCGTATCCGGCCGAGTATATGACCAGGTACGTCAGGAAGTTGGCTACGGCCATACCAACGTGAAGATCGCTTCCTCACACGCAGGCATCACCCTGGGAGAGGACGGAGCTACCCACCAGACAATGGAGGACATCGCCCTTATGCGCGCTATCCCCGGAATGGTAGTGATCAATCCTTGCGATTTCAACCAGACAAAGCAGGCTACCATAGCCGCCGCTAAATACGAAGGCCCCGTCTATCTGCGTTTCGGCCGTCCTTCCTGGCCCAACTTCACCCCGGACGAGCCGTTCGAGATCGGTAAGGCCTACATTATGAACGAAGGCTCCGACGTTACCATCATCGCCTGCGGACACCTCGTATGGGAGTCCATCAAGGCAGCCGAGGCCCTGGAGGCCGAAGGCATCAGCGCCGAGGTCATCAACATCGCAACCATCAAGCCGCTTGACGAGGCTGCCGTTCTGGCATCAGCTTTGAAGACAAAGGCCGTAGTGGTTGCCGAAGAGCACAACTCAGCCGGCGGAATCGGAGAACTCATAGCCGGAGTCCTTGCAAAGAACGCTCCCACTCCTATGGAGTTCCTCAACGGAGAGGACAAATGGGGACAGTCAGGAACCCCTGCGGAGCTTCTCGCCGCATACGGGCTTGACGCCGCTCACATTGTTCTGGCAGCCAAGAAAGCAATCGCCAGAAAATAAATGAACCAGCAGGAGACCACCGACCTATTCAATAAAATAGTGAAGGACTACAGCGAACGCCTTTACTGGCACGTTCGCGACATGGTGGGTTCTCACGACGACGCCAACGATCTCCTGCAGGAAATATTCATAAAGATTTGGACTGCGCTTCCCTCCTTCAGGGGGGATGCGCAGCTTTTTACCTGGGCTCACCGCATAGCCACTAACGAGACCCTTAATTTCCTTCGCAAGAAGAAAATCAGGTCCGTGCTCTCTTTCGAGAAGATCTCTGGAGCGGAGGAAAGGATAGCGGACGACCCGTATTTCAACGGAGGCGAGGCCGAGAGGCTGCTTGTCACCGCGCTCAACAAACTCCCTCCCAAGCAGCGGGCGGTGTTCTCCATGCGGTACTACGACGATATGAAATACGAGGACATAGCCCAGATAATGAACTGTTCTGTCAGTTCATTGAAGGCTTCATATCACATAGCCTATATGAAAATCAAGGACGAATTAAAAAAATTTTCGACTGATTTTTAACCTTTTGACTTTTTCGTTGTCTAAAAAGCGTATGAACAAAAGACCTTACAATACTCCTGACGGATATTTCGACTTCCTTCAGATGAGACTTTCGGAGATTCCGCTGCAGCAGCAGACAGAATCCGTTCCCGAGGTCAAGGTGAGCCGCTGGGCAAAAGTCGCCCCGTATTTCGCCCTGGTCGCCTGCTTCATGGCCATCCTGGTCACGGGCAGATATGTCATAAACAAGACCATCGCGCCGGCAGAACCTGCGGCGTCGGAAAACTACTTGACAATGGAGAACCTGTACGGAGCAGACCTGGTTCCGTACACCTCCCAGTATGCGCTTTTTGACGAGAATTATTATGAGGAGGCAGCCTATATGAACGAGGTGTCAGAAGAAGACATCATCAATTACCTTATAGATACCAATATGCCTCTAAGTTACATTGGCATGGCTTTAATGCAGTATTAAAAAGGATATGAAAAACTACGTGAGAATATTGTTGTCCGCCATCTTGTTCGCTTTCTGCCTTTCGGCAGACGGCCAGAACAACAATCCGGCTGCGGACTGGATGGCCAGGATGAGAAGTGAGAAGATAGCCTTCCTTACTTCAGAGATGGGGTTGACCCCCGAAGAGGCCCAGGTTTTCTGGCCCGTATACAACAAGGCAGAGGCCGAGGAGACTGCCGCATTCAATGAGACCCGCAAATGCTTCAGCGCGCTGAATGAAGCTGTCCAGCAGAAGAAGTCCCAGAGTGAGATTACCAGGCTGCTTCACGAATATACGGCTGCCGTGACCAAGTCACAGGGAATACAGGCCAAGTATGTTTCCCAGTATGAGAAAATTCTCTCGGCAGAGAAAGTGGCCAAGCTTTTCCTCGCAGAAGAGAGGTTCCGCAACAACCAGATAATGCGTCTGCAAGGCGGTGCTTTCAACGGAGGATCCTTCAATGGAGGAGGCAACTTTAACGGGGGAAGCAACAACAGAGGTGGCAATTTGCGCGGATTCGGATTCCCGGGCCGCAACCCCAACCAGAATCAAAATCAGAATCAAGGAAAGACTGACAGACTTTAGGAATCAGGTATAAAAATCATTTGTCAGGGAAATGTACTTTTGGGTATATTTCCCTGATTCTTGTATTGTGAGCAGCTCTTCTGCCGGGACGGCCTTTCTGAAACTGAATTCTGCTATGAGTCTTGAAGGCTTTTTCCTGGGAGTGGTGCGTATGCGAAGCAGGCGGAAAGGGAAGAGGCCGAAGCCGCCAGCCTGCCGGAGCAGCATCTTCTCTGTGTCTGCTGGGAGGATCATGGACAGGGTTCCTTCCGGGGTGAGGCGTTCGGCGGCGAAGGCCAGGATGTGGCCGTACGACAGGTTGAGGCTGTGGCGCGCCTCCGCCTTCCTTTCGTCCGGATTCGTGAGGGAGTTGTCGTAGTACGGGGGATTGGAGAAGATATGGCTGTATCGGCACTCAGGATTGAAGTCGGCCAGGGCGGTGTGGAAGGCGGTGAGACGCTCGCTCCAGGGTGACTCGCAGAAATTCTGCGCCGCCTCACGCGCGGACGCTTCGTCTATGTCTATGGCGTGGATGACGGCTTCGGGGTGGCGCTGGGCCGCCATCAGGGCGATGGTTCCGGTTCCGGTTCCTATGTCAAGCATCAGGGAGGCATCCTCGGGGATGGTCATGGCGGCCCCGAGCAACACCCCGTCGGTGTTGACTTTCATTGCGGAGAGGGTGTTGGAGACGCAGAACTGCTTAAACCTGAAAACTGCCATCTTTCATTACCAGGCAACGGTCGCACATCTTGGCCAGGTCGGGGTCGTGCGTGACTATCACTATTGTCTGGCCGAGTTTGTCCCTGAGGGTGAAGAACAACTGGTGGAGTTCCTGCTTTGTCTTGGTGTCCAGGTTGCCTGACGGCTCGTCGGCAAAAATGATTGCAGGGTCATTTATGAGGGCGCGGGCCACGGCCACTCTCTGCTGCTCTCCTCCTGATAGTTCGGATGGCTTGTGGGTGGTCCTGTCAGAGAGTCCCATCACTTCCAGCAGTTCAAGAGCCTTCTGGCGCGCTTCTTTCTCTGAGCGTCCCGCTATGAAGGCGGGGATCATAACGTTCTCCAAGGCAGTGAACTCCGGGAGCAGGTGGTGCTGCTGGAACACGA
The DNA here is from genome assembly GCA_017437825.1 of Bacteroidales bacterium. Lineage (GTDB taxonomy): Bacteria > Bacteroidota > Bacteroidia > Bacteroidales > UBA932 > Cryptobacteroides. The sequence goes on along the minus strand of JAFRXC010000006.1, from coordinate 1,445 downwards.
AGCCTATCTTTTTGTTGCGGAAGGCAGAAAGCTCGTTTCCGGACAGGTTGTCGACGGAGTAACCGTCAATCTCCAGAGTGCCCGCATCGGGGCGCATAAGGGTTCCAAGTATTTGAAGCAGAGTGGATTTACCTGCTCCCGAGGCACCCATTATGGACACCACTTCCTTTTTATTGACGGAGAAATCTATGCCTTTGAGCACCTTTAGCTGCCCGAAAGATTTTTCTATGCCTTTGGCTTGAATGATGGTTTGGCTCATACTGGTCCCAAAGATATAAAAAATAGTCTGATTTTTTGTTTTTTATGCAAATCCACTCTATCTTTGCCGTCCCTCAAATGGGGGATTTTCGGGGTGTGGCGCAGTTGGCTAGCGCACCTGCTTTGGGAGCAGGGGGTCCCGTGTTCGAGTCACGGTACCCCGACGATTGAAAATCAAGCACTTACGACAACGTAGGTGCTTTTCTTTTTTTATGTTAGTCGCAGTTTTGTCGCAATTTCAGCGTCTTTTAACTCCTATTTAACGCTATTCAAAGCTCCGAAGTCTTCCAGTATAGGAGAATATAACAGAACTTTAACAAGCAGATCGAGGGATTCTACTCCCAGTTCTACACCAGAGACATCCGCTCCGACATCGCCGAGTGGATGAGAGTTACCAGCAGCGTGGAGATATCCTCCAACTTCATCTTCATGGCCGTTCAGAGACCGGGAAAAGGTCTCCAGAACCTTACTAATGAGTGCAAGAGCAAGGCAGTGACTTGCTTAGACTGCACAAGCGTCATCTCAAAGGTGATGAAGGAGTGCGGAGCGCTACTTCGACATCGTCCGCTGGGGCGAGGGAGCTACTGCACTTGCCGACAAGGGTAAGAAGCAGTACAGTTTCAACGGCTACAAGGCTGACGGTGTAACCTGGGATGTAGTATAGGAGACCGGAACCGGTACGGGCTGGAGCGACAAGTGGAACATACTTCCATTCCCTGAGATTCAGCTGACCGCAAATCCTGAACTTACTCAGAATCCTGGCTGGTAATCTACATTTGTCTTAGACACAACTATTTAAGTCGGCCCCATAAGGGGCCGACTTTTTTTATGTCAACCTTTAAATTTCTTTTCAATTATGATAAAATATTGAAATAATTGGCTAAATTTGGGCAGTTCTGTTCATTTTATGGATATTAACCCTTAATTATTAACCACTTATGAAAGGAAACTCATTCCTAAAGTCAATTAAAATCTTCGCGATTTTAGTTTTGGCCGGTCTGAGCGCAGGCAATGCATATGCCCAGACCCGTTCTATCAGCGGAACTGTAGTGGACAGCCAGAACGTTCCTGTCATTGGTGCTTCCGTGATGGTAGTAGGACAAAACAATGTCGGTACCATCACAGACCTTGACGGAAAGTTCTCCCTCAATGTCCCTGCAGGTTCTTCAATCAGCGTATCGTTCATC
>JAFRXC010000005.1 GCA_017437825.1 Bacteroidales bacterium | reverse complement strand
TTTCTTGTACTCCTCTACCAGTGCGTCGGTCTCAGCGTCTGTGACCTTCTTGTAATATTCCATAAGGGAAGATACCGGATAGTAGTCCACGTGGTATCCGAGCCTCTGCTCGAACTCTACGCGGTCTCCGTCGGTAACTGCCACGTTGTTCATATTCATACCGAACATAAGGCAGCGAACCTCCTTGGCGTCAGCAACACCTGCTGCAACGCGTGCCCATACGGCAATCTTCTTCTGGACATCCTCGTTTTTCCAGTAGCCTACCACCACCTTGCGGGGTACGCGCATACGAGAACAGATGTGACCGAACTCGATGTCGCCGTGGGCGCTCTGGTTGAGGTTCATGAAGTCCATGTCGATGGAATCCCAGGGAATCTCGGCGTTGTACTGGGTATGGAAATGGAGAAGAGGCTTCTCCAGGGCCTGGAGACCCTTGATCCACATCTTTGCAGGAGAGAACGTGTGCATCCAGGTGATGATACCTACGCACTTGGGCTCGTTGTTGGCGGCTTTCATTACAGCCTCAACCTCCTTGCTGCTGTTTGCGGTTCCCTTGTAAACTATCTTGATGGGGATGTTTCCTGAGGCGTTGAGGCCTTCTACCATCTCCTTGGAATGTCCGTCAACCTGTACTACTGCGTCGCCTCCGTAAAGAAGCTGGGCACCGGTTACGAACCAAACTTCAAAGTTTTCAAACTGTTTTATCATTTCTGTGTTTTAGTGTTATTGTTATTTCTTTTTCTGGCCGTAGTAAGCGTTGGGGCCGTGCTTGCGGCTGTAGTGCTTCTCTACCAGAAGAGGATTCATTGTCAGATCGGGATTCAGGCTGAAAGCTACGAATGCCATCTTGGCGCACTGCTCCATCACCTTGGCGTTGTACACGGCGTTGTCCGGAGACGTGCCCCAGGAGAAAGGTCCGTGATTCTTTACCAGGACGGCGGGAGTGTGGTCAGGGTTTATCTTCCTGATGTTCAGAAACTCGTCCACGATGACGTTGCCTGTTTCCAGCTCGTACTTGCCTTCTACTTCGGCCTTGGTCATATCCCTGGTACAGGGGATGTCCTTGTAGAAATAGTCGGCGTGCGTGGTGCCGATATTGGGGATGTCCCTGCCCGCCTGGGCGAAAGCCGTAGCGTAGGTAGAGTGCGTATGCACCACTCCCTGTATATTGGGGAAAGCCTTGTACAGGACAAGATGGGTGGGCGTATCGGAAGAAGGATTGAGGTCTCCTTCTACCACGCGTCCGGTCTCAAGGTCGACGACAACCATATCGGATGCCTTCATCTGGTCATAGCTTACGCCTGACGGCTTTATGACCACCAGACCTTTCGCGCGGTCGATCCCGGAAACATTGCCCCAGGTGAAGATCACCAGGCCCTGTTTCACGAGATCCAGATTCGCACGAAATACTTTTTCTTTCAGCTCTTCCAGCATATTACCAAAGAACTATGTACAGGAACACGATGATGGCAAGGATGCACAGACCGCCGATGTTGTATCCCTTTGTGGTATGGAATGCGGAGAGGTCCGTACGGAGGGCCTTCTCGTCCTCCTTGTCGTCCTTGGCGTTGCCGATCAGCCAGATAGCGTGCATTCCGACGAGCACTCCGAAGAAGAAGAATGCCTGGAAGCCGATATCGTTCAGATATGCTATGAAGTTGTTGTCAGGTGTTGCGGTTGCAGGCAGGCACTTGTACCAGATGGTGACGATGAGAGCCAGGACAATGAAGAAGATACCGGTATAGCCGAGTCTCTTGCCCCATTTTACCATAGTTGCCTGATCCTTCTCAGAGAGAGGCTCGGACTTCACGAAGTTCTTGTCGATGAGGGAGATGATTACCATCATGGCAAGCAGGATCATGAAGATGTAGCCGGCACGCAGCTGGAATGCAACGTGAGGCATAGTGAGCTTGAAGAGAACTCCGAGAGGAATTGTAGCGATAGCTGTCCAAACGGCTGCCTTTGCGGAAGCGCGCTTCCAGAGGAGACCCATTCCGAATACGCAGACGATACCAGGATAGATGAATCCTGAGTACTCCTGGATGTACTGGAAGGCCTGGTCGAGACCACCGAGGAGAGGCTTGACTGCGATGGCTGCGATGATGAGGGCAACCAGCGAAGTGATACGACCTACTGTTACAAGGTTCTTGTCAGTTGCATCCTTCTTGATGTACTTCTTGTAAATATCCATCGTGAAGAGGGTTGAAGTACTGTTGAACATTGATGCAAGTGAAGAGATGATGGCTGCTGCGAGGGCGGCGAAGGAAAGACCCTTCACAACCGGAGGAGCGAAGTTGAGGATGAGCCAAGGATAGGCGTCGTCAGCTACGCGGATGCTTCCCTGCAGGTTGGAAACCAACTCAGGATGCTGGGTGATGTAGAATGCGCATACACCGGGAAGAACGGCGATGATAGGCACGATGAGCTTGAGGAATCCGGCGAAGATGAGACCCTTCTGGGCTTCCTCGACGCTCTTGGCTGCAAGACCCTTCTGGATAATGTACTGGTTGAATCCCCAGTAACCCAGGTTGGTGAGCCACATTGCTCCGAATACGGCTACAAGGCCAGGAACGTTTGCATATGCGGCAGGATTATGGGATTCCTGCACGATCAGGTGCAGATGCACGTCCTTGGCATATTCACCGCTGGTGAGTGTCTGGTAAACGGTTGAAAGACCGGCCAAAGGGCCGCCGCCATTGGCGTTGCCCACGAACTTGAGGGCGAAGTAAGCAGTGATGAGACCGCCGCCGATGAGGAAGGTAACCTGCATTACGTCAGTCCAAGCTACTGAAGCAAGTCCTCCGTAGATGGAGTAAACACCTGCAATGATGTACAGGGCCAATACAATAATCATCCTCATTGAAATGGTCGTAGAACCAATTGCCAGGCTTACGCCCTGGAGTCCAAGGATCTGCTCGATGGCGAGAGCTCCGAGCCAAGCTACGGAGGTAAGGTTTACGAACACATAGAGGAAGAGCCAGAGAACGGAGAATGCTACACCTACACCGTCGTTGTACCTCTCGCGAAGGAACTGAGGGATGGTGAAGATCTTCTTCTTGAGCATCAGAGGAAGCAGCCATTTACCGATTACGACGAGAGTGAGGGCTGCCATGATCTCGTAAGCCGCGGTAGCGATTCCGTCACGGAATCCGGTACCGGACATACCGATTAGCTGTTCGGCCGAAATGTTGGCCGCGATGAGAGAGGCGCCAACTGCCCACCAGGTAAGGGTGTTACCTGCAAGGAAGTAGTCGCTTGCGCTCTTCTCCTCTCCTTTCTTGGTACGGCCGAGGAAAAGGCCGAGGAAAATGAGGAGGCAGAGATAAACAATCAGGATGATAAGGTCAACGGTCTTGAATCCGGATGCAGTGATGATTGATCCGAGCGAGCCGAGAGCCTTTCCAGTCTGGTCAAATAGGTTCATTGTAAATATGGTTTAGTAATTACTTAGTGACTGAGAATGCGAACACGCAATGGCTGTAGTACTTCTCTCCTGGACGGAGCACTGTCGAAGGCCAGTCCGGCTTGTTGGGAGAATCCGGATAATGCTGGGTCTCGAGGCAGATGGCACCGCGGTAGGCGAATATCTTGCCTCCCTTGCCCACGGTCTTTCCGTCAAGGAAGTTGCCGGTGTAGACCTGAAGGCCGGGCTCATTGGTGTAGATGTCCAGGGTGATGCCGTTGGCAGGGTTTGTCAGGCGGCAGGCCAGGGCGCTCTCGTCTCCCTTGGTGTCCAGTACATAGTTGTGGTCGATTCCGCTTCCGTTCTTGAGCTGGACATCGTCAGCTGCGATATCCTTGCCGATAAGCTTGGGAGTGGTGAAATCGAACGGAGTTCCGGCAACGGGGTCGATGGTTCCGAAAGGAATGGAAGTCTCGTTGATGGGGGTATAGCCGGAAGCGTTGATGTACATGATCTCATCGCATACGCTGTGGTTCTGAGGATCTCCTCCAAGGTTGAAGTATGCGTGGTTGGACATGTTGATGACAGTAGGCTTGTCAGTGGTGGCCTCGTACTTGATGTCGATGGCGTTGGCATCGGTCAGGGTGTAGGTCACGTAAGCAACTACGTGTCCGGGGAACTGCATGTCTCCGTCAGGAGAATCCATCTTGAGTTTCAGATGGGATGCGTCTGCCTCTACAACCTCGTAAACCTTGTTGTGCCAGCCGGTGAAACCTCCGTGGAGGCAGTTGGTCCCGTCGTTGTGAGGAAGTTCGTACTGAACTCCGTCAATGGAGAAGAGACCGCCGTCGATACGGTTGGCGTAACGGCCGAGGGCTGCTCCGTAGTTGGAGTCGCCGTTCTCGGGGAAATAACTCTTTACGTTGTCGAATCCGAGAACTACGTCTGTGTAGACGCCGTTCTTGTCCGGAACCATTATTGAAACGATGCGGCCTCCGAAATTGGTAATGGCCACCTCCATGCCGGACGCATTGGTCAGAGTGTACAAAGCAGTGCTCTGTCCCTGGTATTCGGCAACGAAGTTTGCCGGATCCAGACCGCTCTTGGGTCCCTGGGCCGGTTTTGATTTACACGCCACGACAGCCAGAGCTGCAAGCGCAATTGCAAAAAACTTTTTCATTGCTTATAATAATTGTTAATCTTGTTTCATCCATACGATCATGTCTCCGGCTCCCCTGTGATTCCAGGCATAGTAAGGAATGAGGGTGAGTCCGGCATCCTTCACGAGTATCTCGTCGATGCCGTACAGCTTGCCGGGATTCCTGTGGACAAGAAGCTCGGGCTCCTCTCCCAGGACAACCTCGCGGACTTTCAGGTCAGGGTTGTCAGGCCACTCTGCGCAGTAAACGATAGGACCCCTCTCTATTGCGATACGGCCTTCGTCGTCCTTTACGAGTTCGTTTGCCTTGACGATCCTGGGCTCCATGTCCATCTCAAGTACGACTACGTCGCCGGCTTTCCACTTGCGGTCAATGCTGAAATAGCCCTTCTGGAGCTCAGCCTCGATTTCCTGGCCGTTGAGAGTTACCCTGTAGCCGAGATTGACATCGTCGTCATAGTGGTAGAGGTCTGAAGGAAGAACCTCGTCGCGTACCCATCCCGGGATGCGCAGCTTGAGGTTGAAGCCCTTCTTGGGAGCCTCGGTAACCTGAATCTTCACGACTCCGTTCCAAGGATATTCAGTGTCCATCTTGAGGGAGACTTCTCCATTCTTTACGGAATCATGCATGGTGTTGGCCATAAAGAGGTTCACGTACAGGTCATTGTCCTTGACGGCATAGACGTATCCGGGAACCGAGGGGATGAAGCGGCAGATGTTGGAAGGGCAGCATGCGCAGCCGAACCAGTCCTGCCTCTGGTGACGTCCGTCGGACTCCAGGGGATTGGGATAGAAGAAGGTGCCTCCGTCGAGGGACACACCGGAGATAACTCCGTTGTAAAGCGACCTTTCAAGTACGTCGTAATATTTTGAATCTCCGTGAAGGAGGAACATCCTGTGGTTGAAGTAAACGTTGCCCACGGCTGCGCAGGTCTCGCAGTATGAGGTCAGGTTGGGAAGCTCGTAAGCATCTCCGAAAGCCTCTCCGTCCCTGCGGGCTCCAACTCCTCCGGTGAGATAGATTTTCTTGCCTACCATATTGTCCCAGATCCTGTCGATGACGTCAATGTACTCGGTCTGTCCGGTGAGGGCTGCGATGTCGGCAATTCCAGAGTAGAAGTATTCTGCCCTTACGGCGTGACCTACGGCCTCGTCCTGCTCCATTACGGGAACGTGGGACTGTCTGTAAGCTTCTGCGCCTTTCTCTCCGTGGCCGCGCATGTCAATGAAGAACTTGGCCTCGTCAAGATATTTCTTGTCTCCGGTGAGGATGTACAGCTTTGCAAGGGCCATCTCTGCAATCTGGTGGCCGGGAACTCTTACCTGCTGGCCTTCGCCGGGGCCTATCTCCCTGCAGACGCAGTCGGCATAGGCTATGGCTATGTCAAGGAAGTTGCGCTTTCCAGTTGCCTTGTAGTGGGCAATGGCGCCTTCGATCATATGGCCGAGGTCATAGAGCTCGTGGCTGTCCTCTATCTGCACCCACCTTTCTGCACCGGACCACCTGTGCGGATGCTCCGGATTCCTGGTCCTGGCGGTGTAGAGATATCCGTCAGGCTCCTGGGCGGCGGCTACAATGACAAGTACGCTGTCGATGTATGCCTCCAGGGCAGGATCGGGATATGTCTGAAGAAGGTATGAAGCGCCTTCTATTGTCTTGTATACGTCGGTGTCGTCGAAGGGCAGGCCTGCAACCCTGAAACCGAGGTTCTCAGACGAGCGCATCTGCTGGGCTGCCTCGTCGAAATTACGGTAGCGGCCGGTCTCTTCGCACTTGCGGAAAGCCAGGGGGATGGTCACCTCCCTGGAGGCCTTGAGCCTCTGACCCCAGAATGCATCGGAAACTTCTACTGAAGTGAATGCGACAGGGGTGTACGGATAGTTATGGTCCTGCTCTTTCTTGGAACAGGAAACAAAGGCAGCAAGGGCGATCAGCGCCAATGACGAGAATAAAAATCTGTGGTTCATATAGCTTTAGCGTTTTGTCTTGATTTAAACGAAAGTTATTCCATCAAAAATAGAAAAAAAACAGGGAAAAAGCAACGATTTAGTATATTTGCAACATCTAATCTATGTTCTTTGAAATGGGGATGTTTTGGTTTTGACAGCATTGATGTCGGACAGTAAGCACGCCGGGCTTCGGAAGCAGGCCCGTTAAACTCAGTTTCCAAACAATTAGTAGGCAACTACAACTATTCATACGCTTGCTAATCCTCCAAGAGGAAAGCATTAATCGGAGCCGCCAAGGCTGCGGCACCGACGTATATCCCTCCGTCCTTTAGGCCGGTTATGGACGGAACCAGGGGTATCATCCAAACCGGATGCACGGAACGATTCTCCTAAGTTCCGCCAAGACTCAGGAGATAAGCTGCAAATAGTCCGTCTTCCAGCGGTTTGCAGCCGACAACCATTGGAAGAATAAGCGTGTAGAAAGCTCTCTGGTGCTTTGTTTGGACGGCGGTTCGAGTCCGCCCATCTCCACAAATAAAGGCCGCCTTCGTGCGGCCTTTATTTGTGAAGAAATACCATTGAGGGGGCGTACCCCCTCAAACTCCCCTGAGTCACTTCGTTCTGAATCAGGCAATTCATAGTCATATACGCTACACAGTCATTTATACTCAAAGTAATTCGTAAAAAATTAGCATAGTTGCAGTATGGAAAAGACGGTGTGGGACCCGCTGCGCAAGAAGGAGGTGGCACTGACTCCGGAGGAGAAGGTGCGCCAGTGGTTCATTGGAGTCCTGGAGCATCAGATGGGTGTTCCGCAGCATATGATGCGCAGCGAAGTGGCCTTCACATTCGGCAGTTCCAAGAAGAAATACAGGGCTGACATCCTCGTTTTCGGGAAGGACACTTCCCCAGTGGCGGTGGTGGAATGCAAGAACGCGGACACGGAACTCAGTTCCGAAGTTCTGGAGCAGGCTCTTCGCTACAACCAGGCGATGGGAGCTCCCTGGATAATGATTACAAACGGAAAGCAGACTTTCATTGCCCATAAAGGGCAGTTTATAGACAAAGTACCCTCGTACGATGACCTGTGTTCAGACTGAAGGCTTCCTTGACAAGCCCATATTCGGAATAGTGTCCGAAGAAGCGGCCAAGATGGGCGTGCGGGCGTTCGTCATCGGAGGCTATGTGCGCGACTGCTTCCTGGGCCGTCCCGGCAACGACATCGACATTGTCGTGGAAGGCAGCGGGATGGACCTTGCGTCAGCCGTGGGCAAGCGCGTCCGCTCCAAGGTGTCCCTCTTCAAGAACTTCGGCACGGCAATGCTGCGCTTCAAGGGGGACGAGATAGAATTCGTGGGAGCACGCAAGGAATCCTACCACAGGGAGTCGCGCAAGCCCGTGGTCGAAGACGGCACCCTGGAGGACGACCAGCTGCGCAGGGACTTCAC
>JAFRXC010000048.1 GCA_017437825.1 Bacteroidales bacterium | reverse complement strand
GTGCCTATGGTCCTGTTCTTCCTCTGGCTGAACAGAGGTCCCCGATCAAGTCGGGGATGACAACCGTCATGGCCGGCTTGACCGGCCATCCCTTCACTTCTGAGAAATAAGGTATTCAGCAATCTGGACCGCGTTAAGGGCGGCACCCTTCTTAATCTGGTCTGCAGAGAGCCAGAGGGTGATGCCGTTCTCGTTTGCGAGGTCCTTGCGGACGCGTCCCACGTACACGTTATCCTTTCCTGCCGTGTAAAGCGGCATAGGATACTCGTGCTCTTCGGGGTCGTCCTTCAGGGTCACACCGGGAGCCACGGCAAGCGCGGCCTGCACCTTGCGAACTTCAAGGGGCTCTTCGGTCTCGATCCAGACAGCCTCGGAATGTGAGCGGAGAGCTGAGATGCGGACGCACATTGCAGAGCACTTCACGTCGGAGTGCATTATCTTGCGGGTCTCGTTGAACATCTTCATCTCTTCCTTGGTGTAACCGTTGTCGGTGAAGACATCCACCTGGGGGATGACGTTATAGGCCAGCTGGTAGGCGAACTTGCGCACCGTTACGGGCTTGCCTTCCACAATCTCCTGATACTGCTGCTGAAGCTCGGCCATGGCCTGTGCTCCGGCGCCGGAGGCAGACTGGTAGCTGGCCACGTGTATACGGGTTATATGCGAGAGTTTCTCAATAGGATTGAGGACGACTACCATCATAATGGTGGTACAGTTGGGGTTGGCGATGATTCCGCGGGGGCGGTTCAGGGCGTCCTCGGCGTTGCACTCGGGAACTACCAGGGGCACGTCCGGATCCATACGGAACGCGCTGGAATTGTCAATCATTATTGCGCCGTACTTGGTGATGTCTTTGGCGAATTCCTTGGAGGTTCCGGCTCCGGCAGAGGTGAATGCGATGTCCACGTCCTTGAAGTCGTCGTTATGCTGAAGGAGCTTGACTTCGTACTCCTTGCCCTTGAATGTATATTTAGTTCCGGCGCTGCGCTCAGATCCGAACAGCACCAGGTCGTCAACGGGGAAATTCCTTTCTGCGAGAACCTTGAGGAACTCCTGTCCTACGGCTCCGCTTGCACCAACGATTGCTACTTTCATCTTATTGTCGTCTTTAGGTAATTCTTGAAATCTTGGAAATCTTTGGAGAGCGGCACTGACTGCTTCTCCCCTTTCATAAACTCGGCCAGCCTCTGAGGTATCTCCACAGGACCGCCGATGACTTTCTCTACGGTATCCTTGAACTTGGCGGGATGCGCCGTCTCGCAGAAGACTCCGCTCTCGCCGGGGCGGATGCCGTCGCTGAGGGCGCGGAATCCGCAGGCGCCGTGCGGGTCAAGCAGGTAGCCGTTGTCCCGCCAGCACTCCAGAATGGTTTTCTTTATGGCAGAATCGTTCACCACGGCCCCTGAAATGTCCGATTGGATACGAGTCCAGCTGCCGTCGTACAAGTCCAAAATACGGGCGAAATTGCTGGGGTCGCCCACATCCATTGCATTGGCCAGGGTCTGCACGCTGTGCTTGGGCGTATAGACTCCTGTCTGGAGGTATTTGTAGAATACGTCGTTTATGTTGTTTGCGGCTATGAATCTCTTGACCGGCAGCCCCATCGCCTTGGCAAACAGGGCAGAACAGATATTCCCGAAGTTTCCGCTGGGCACGCACATAACAAGGTTGTCTGCAAGTCCGTGGGCTTTCATCTGCGCATATGCGTAGAAATAGTAGAAGGACTGCGGCAGGAACCTGGCCACGTTGATGCTGTTGGCAGAGGTGAGCTTCATCAGGGAATTCAGCTCCTGGTCCATGAAAGCGTTCTTCACCAGGGCCTGGCAGTCGTCAAACACGCCGTCTATCTCCAGGGCGGTTATGTTCTTGCCCAGGGTAGTGAACTGGCATTCCTGGATGGGGCTGACTTTCCCTTTGGGATACAGGACGAAGACGCGTGTGCCTTCGACCCCCAGGAAGCCGTTTGCCACGGCGCTGCCGGTGTCTCCTGAAGTCGCCACCAGCACGTTCACCAGGCCGTCCCCGTCACGGAAATACTGAAGGAGCCTTGCCATGAAGCGCGCGCCCACGTCCTTGAATGCCAGGGTGGGTCCGTGGAATAGTTCCAGGGAATAGATGCTGTCCGTAACCTTCACTACGGGACAGTCGAAACTGAGGGTGTCGTAAACTATGGATTTGAGGCGGTCTGCGGGGATGTCGTCCCCGAAGAAAGCCTCGGCCACATTGAACGCTATCTCCTGGAAGGAGAGCTGGTCAATGGTATCGAAGAAGCTGTCCGGGAGCTTTTTAAGCCTCTGCGGCATATACAGTCCCCTGTCTTCGGCCAGGCCTTTTACCACGGCCTTGCGAAGATCTGCCAGGGGCGCTTTCCCGTTTGTAGAATAATACAGCATCAGACTCTATGCTACCAGTTTTGCACCCTTGTTGGAAACCTTTACCACAAAGGACTCGTAACCTATGCCAAGGTCGTCGAAATGCTTCTTGAGAATGGCCTCGGCGTGATGGGCAACTTCGTATTTGTCAGCCAGGGCGAATACTGAAGGGCCCGATCCGGCAATGTTCATCGCCAGGGCGCCTGCCTCAATGAGCTTGGCTCGAAGGTCGTCGAATCCGGGGATGAACTTCTTGCGGTAGGGCTCTGCCACGGCATCTTTCATAGAACGGCCTATGAGGCCGATATTGCCGGAATAAAGGCCTGCTACCAGACCGCCCACGTTGCCCCACTGACGCACTGCGGTGTGCATCGGGACTTCCTTTGGCAGTATGCTGCGCGCCTCCTTCGTGGAAACCACTATTGCAGGGTGTATCATAGCGCAGTAAAAGTTACCCGGTACGGGAAGCTTGATCACGTCCAGAGGCTCGTATCCGCGGATGAGGATGATGCCTCCCATCACCGCCGGAGCGGCGTTGTCGGCGTGATAACCGCCGCTGGCGAGGTTCTCTCCCTCCATAGCGCAGACCACCACATCCTCCTCGCTGAGGGGGCAGTCGAACAGTTCGTTCATACCATACGCGGCGGCGGCGCTGGACGCTGCGCTGGAGCCTATTCCGGAACCCGGATATATCTTCTTGAGTATAACCACGTCAATCTTGGCGTTAAGGCCTGTCATCTGGAAGAACTTGCGGATGACGGGGGTTATGACATTCTTCTCTATGTCTTCAGGGAGAGGCACGCCAGACTGGTTGTCGATGGTGATGCCCTCGCCCTCGTATGCGCTTATCTGCAGGACGTCGCCTACCTCGTCAAGCGCCATTCCCATAATGTCGAATCCGCAGCCCATATTGGCTATGGACGCAGGGGCGAATACTTTTATGGTCTTTTTCATAGGCTAGATGTTGGCTATGCTCATTATGTCTGCGAAAACTCCCGCCGCCGTCACGCTTGCGCCCGCGCCGTAGCCCTGGATGAGCATAGGGTGCTGGTGGTAGCGCTCCGTAGTGAGAAGGATTATGTTGTTGGATCCGTCCAGCATATAGAACGAATGCAGCTGCGGGAAGGCCTTGAGGCCTACGGACAGTTCTCCGTTCTCCATCTTGGCGACGAACCTCCAGTGCTTGTGGTCCGCCTCGAGCTGCTTGCGGCGCTCCTCGAAACCTGCGTCCAGGGACGGCAGTTTCTGCCAGAACTCCTCAAGGCTGCAGTTGAAGAACTCGGACGGTATGAAGAGGTCGGCCTTTACGTCTTCCTGGTTCACCTTGTATCCTGCCTCGCGGGCAAGGATGACAAGCTTGCGGATCACGTCCTTTCCGGAGAGGTCCACGCGCGGATCAGGCTCCGAGAAGCCCTGCTCCTTTGCCATACGTACTGTCTGGCTGAACGGGATGTCGGCAGAAAGGGTGTTGAAAATGAAGTTGAGCGTTCCGCTGAGCACGGCCTCTATCTTGAGTATCCTGTCGCCGCTGTTAACCAGGTCGTTTATGGTGTTGATGATGGGAAGTCCTGCGCCTACGTTGGTCTCGAACAGGAACTTGACTCCCCTCTTGCGTGCGGTTGACTTCAGGCAGCGATAGTTGGAGTAATCAGACGATGCCGCCACCTTGTTGGCTGCCACCACGGAAACGCCGTGCATGAAGAGATCCTTGTATATGGAAGCAACGGCCTCGCTTGCGGTGCAGTCTACGAACACTGAATTGAAGATGTTCATGGCTATCACCTCGTCGCGCAGGTGCTCCACGCTTCTGAGCGAGATGCCTTTTTCCAGAAGGTCCCTGTAATTGGACAGGTCTATTCCGGAACGGTCGAAAACAGCCTTGGTGCTGCGGGCTATGCCCACTATGTTGAGCTTGAGGTTGCGTTTGTCCTTGAGTCTCTGCTGCTGGGCTGCGATCTGCTCTATGAGTTTTCCTCCCACCGTGCCAATGCCGCAGATGAAGAGGTTGAGTTCCTGATATTCTGAAAGGAAGAATCCGTCGTGTATTACGTTTATGGACTTGCGGAGGTACTTACCGTCAACGACGAACGAGATGTTGGTCTCGTCTTTTCCCTGTGCGCAGGCAATCACGCTTATGCCGTTGCGGCCGAGGGTGCTGAAGAGCTTTCCTGCAAGACCGGCGTTGTTGCGCATTCCGTCACCTACGATGGCGATGGTTGCAAGGCCGTAGTCCGCGCTGATGGGATTGATCTCTCCGGTCGCAATCTCGTGCTCGAATTCCTCGTTCAGGATTCGGCAAGCGAGAGGTGCATCAGAGGCGCCCACTCCTATGGATATGCCCGTCTCAGAAGAGGACTGGCAGATGAGAAACACGCTTATGCTGTACGATGCCAGACGGCTGAAGATCCTTCCGTCCACACCTACAATTCCCACCATCGAGTTTCCTGAGAGGGTGATGAGGCAGGTGTCGCTGATGGATGAAATACCAGTTACAGGCCTGTCCTGACGGCGTTCACAAACCTCTTTGATCACTGTACCCGGGGCCTCGGGATTGAAGGTATTCTTTACCTTTATGGGAATGTTCTTGGCTCGTACCGGGAACAATGTGGGAGGATAGATGACCTTTGCTCCGAAATTGCAGAGTTCCATTGCCTCCTGGTAGCTGAGCTCGTTAATTACATAGGAGGTCTTTATGATACGGGGATCGGCTGTCATGAAACCGTCCACGTCTGTCCATATCTCAAGGCAGTCTGCCTCAAGCTCGGAGGCTATGATGCTGGCGGTATAGTCAGAGCCGCCCCTTCCAAGGTTGGTTATTATGCCCGAAGCGGAATCAGTTGCAATGAATCCCGGAACCACGGCAATCTTTCCCTTGCCGCGGAAATCCCTGAAAGCCTCCTTGAGGAGTTTTCCGGTAGCCTGGAAATCAGGCACGTCCTTATGGTTTCGGGGCATGGTCTTGATAAGGGCCAGGGCGTCGTAAAGCTCCGCCTTGTCAATAAGCTCAGTTACTATTACGGATGAAAGTCTTTCTCCGAAGCTGACCACCTGGTCGGAGGTGCGTTTTGTAAGTATATGCAAAAGTGAGATTCCTTTGAGAAGGTCTGACAACTCCGAGAAAAGAGGTTCCAGACGGGCGGTAACGTCATCGTGCCTGTCCTTATCCGGGAACAGTTCGTCCACCAGGTCATAGTGGTGAGACTTGATCTTGGCGAACAGGTCCTTGAGGGCAGGATCTGACAATTCTGCCATTCTGCTTACTTCCAGAAGGGAATCTGTAACGCCCGAAAGCGCCGATACGACAACTATTACGGATGAATCCTGAGATTCAGAAATCTTCTTGACATTTGCGAGGCTCTGGCTGGAGCCGACTGAGGTGCCTCCGAATTTTAGAACTTTCATACTAAACTAACCTTGTTTTCAAAGGTAATATTTTTTATTATATTTGCAAAGTTAGTAGTTTATTCCGTATATGTGGTTCAATTATCCCTCTTATGCTCAAAATGTGGAGAAGGCTCGTCTGTCACTTGCCCGTCCCCTTACTTTAGCTGAGAAAATACTCTATGCGCACCTGTTCCCCGGACAGGAGGCTGCTCCTTTCAAAAGAGGCACGGACTACGCATATTTCAGCCCCGACAGAGTCGCGATGCAGGACGCCACAGCCCAGATGGCGGTGCTTCAGTTCATGAACGCCGGCAAGGCCCGCACCAGCGTCCCCTCAACCATCCACTGCGACCACCTCATCTGCGCCAAGGACGGCGTGGACAAGGACCTTCCTGCCGCAAAAGCCGTGAATGCAGAAGTCTATGACTTCCTGCGCGGCGCCGCGGCCTGCTACGGGATGGGATTCTGGAAGCCGGGAGCCGGAATAATCCACCAGGAAATCCTGGAGAACTACGCCTTCCCCGGCGGAATGATGGTGGGAACCGACTCACACACGCCCAACGCCGGAGGCCTGGGAATGTTCGCCGTGGGCGTAGGCGGTGCCGACGCCGTGGACGTCATGACCGGAATGGAATGGGAGCTCAAGTTCCCCAAGATAATTGGAGTCAATCTGACCGGTTCACTCAAAGGATGGACCTCTGCAAAGGACGTCATCCTGGAACTGGCCGGAATCCTGACAGTGAAAGGCGGCACCAATGCCGTGCTGGAATACTTCGGAGAAGGCACCAAATCCCTTTCCTGCACCGGAAAGGCCACCATCTGCAATATGGGAGCCGAGGTGGGAGCCACCACTTCCCTGTTCCCCTATGACAATGCGATGGCGGAATACCTCAAGGCCGGCGGCAGGGCCGACGTGGCCGCAGAATGCGACCGCTTCAAGGCCTGCCTTTGCGCTGACCCCGAGGTGACTCAAAACCCTGAGAAATACTACGACAGAGTAATAGAGATAAACCTGGATACGCTGGAGCCGCACGTGAACGGCCCCTTCACCCCGGATGCCGCCTGCGGCGTTTCCGGGATGAAGAAACGCCTGGCAGAGAGCGGCTTCCCCGCCGAGGTCAGCACTGCGCTCATAGGCTCCTGCACCAATTCGTCCTACCAGGACATCGCGCGCGCCGCGTCAGTGGCAAAGCAGGCCCTGGACGCAGGGATCAAGCCCAAGGCCAGCCTCATAGTGAATCCAGGCAGCGAGAAAATCAAGGCCACGGCCCAGAGGGACGGCCTTCTGGACATCCTCAAGGCTGCCGGTGCCGTGATAATGAGCAACGCCTGCGGCCCCTGTATTGGACAGTGGAACCGCAATATGGACGGAGTGCCTGAGCGCAACAGCATAGTTACATCGTTCAACCGCAACTTTGCAAAGCGCGCCGACGGCAATCCCCTGACGCACGCATTCATCGTGTCGCCTGAGATGGCTGTGGCGCTGGCCTTCGCCGGAAGGCTGGACTTCGACCCCCGTACCGACGACATAAACGGCTTCCGCTTCAGCGAGCCTCAGGGCGAGGCCCTGCCTGCCGGAGGTTTCGCCGCCTGCGACCCGGGCTTCATCGCCCCGTCCGAGGGCAGCCCCGCCCCGGTGATCAATCCTGAAAGCCAGCGTCTGCAAGTGCTCAAGCCCTTCCCCGCGTGGGACGGCAAGGACTTCGACGGACTGCGCCTTCTCATCAAGACAAAGGGCAAATGCACCACAGACCACATCTCAATGGCGGGCCCGTGGCTGCGTTTCAGGGGGCACCTTCAGAACATTTCGCAGAACTTGCTGATGGGTGCCGTCAACGCCTTCAGCGGCGAGAGCGGAAGCGTGTATAACTGCATCGAAGGCAAGAATATGAGCGTGGCGGATTCCGCCGCGGTATACAGAGACAAGGCCTGCGGCAGCATAGTAGTTGCCGAAGACAATTACGGAGAGGGTTCCAGCCGTGAGCACGCGGCGATGGAGCCTCGCTATATGGGCGTGAAGGCGGTTATAGCCAAGAGCTTCGCCCGCATTCACGAGACCAACCTCAAGAAGCAGGGCGTGCTTGCCCTGACCTTCTTCAATCCTGCAGACTACGACCTGGTGCGCCAGGACGACTCCATTGACGTCCTGTGCTCAGGAATCCAGCCCGGCAAGCCGGTGGAAGTGGTGCTCCATCATTACGACGGCACGTCCGACAGACTGCAGGCTTCGCATACTTACAATGATCAGCAGCTGGTATGGTTCAAAGCCGGATCAGCCCTAAACAGCCTCAAAAAAGATTAATTATGACCATTCAAAGCAAAAAGGAGTATTTGATTTACCGCCTCGCGGACGGAATGCGCGCCCACACCAAGATGGATCCGGATCTTTTCAAGAAGCTGGACGTCAAGCGCGGTCTCCGTAACGAGGACGGCACCGGAGTTCTTGTAGGTCTCACCAACATAGGAAACGTAGTTGGCTATGAACGACGAGAAGACGGTCTGCACCCCATCGAGGGAAAACTGTACTTCAGAGGGTATGAAGTTGCCGACATTGTAAAAGCAATCCGTGATGAGAAGCGTTTCGGATTCGAGGAGACCGCATACCTCCTGCTTTCCGGAGAACTTCCTGACCGCGAGCAGCTCAAATCCTTCAAGGAACTGCTCTACGGCAATATGTCCCTGGACAAGAAAACCCTTCTCCACATCATAGAGATGGAGGGTCACAACGTTATGAACATCCTGGAGAGGAGCGTCCTGGAAATGTACACTTTCGACAACAACCCGGACGATATCTCCCCTGACAACCTGATGCGCCAGAGCATAGAGCTCATCTCCAAGCTGCCAACTGTAATCTGCTACGCATACAACATGCTGCGCCGCAACGAATACAACCGCAGCCTTCACATCCGTGACGCAAAACCGGGTCTCTCAATGGCAGAGAACTTCCTCTATATGCTGAAGGGAACGGGCAAATACACCCGTCTTGAAGCGCTTACCCTGGACCTCCTGCTCATCCTTCATTCTGAGCACGGAGGAGGTAACAACTCCACCTTCACCGTCAGGGTAACTTCTTCTACCGGTACCGACACTTATTCTTCCATCGCGGCAGGAATCGGCTCCCTGAAGGGTGGCAAGCACGGAGGCGCCAACCTGAAGGTATCTGCAATGCTTGACGACATCAAAGCTAATGTGAAGGACTGGGAGGACGAGGATGAAATCAACGCATACCTCGAGAAGATTCTCAACAAGGAGGCCTTCGACAACAGCGGCCTCATCTACGGTATTGGCCACGCGGTTTACACATTGTCAGACCCTCGTACTGTCCTGCTGAACGGTATGGCTGAGGAGCTTGCTACTGAGAAAGGACGCCTGAGGGAGTACAACTTCATGAAGCTTATCGACAAGTGCGCCGTCAAGTTGCTCAAGGCCAAATATCCACAGAAGAACTACTGCGCCAACGTGGACTTCTACTCTGGATTCGTATATGATATGATCGGCATTCCGCGCGACATCTACACTCCGCTGTTTGCAATGGCCAGGATCGTGGGCTGGTGCGCGCACCGCAACGAGGAGCTTTGCTTCACCGGTCGCCGTATCATCCGCCCTGCCTACCGCTGCATCACCAATGAAAACACTTACGTCGATATAGACAGACGATAGTTTTTGGATAATCTGAGAGGCAGCTCTCTCCGGAGCCCGTGGCCGCCCGTGGCCTCGTGAACGGGTGGATGGCGCTTGCGCCAGACGGGATGAAGCGAAGCGTAAGGCTAACGGAGAGAGCTGCCTCTCAGATTATTCGGAAACGTCCAAATGACTGAGGAAGAGGCTGACCTGATCGGGGGTGAAGCCTCTTTTCTTTATGTAGGACTGGAGCTCCGACGCCTTGACGGTGCGGATGTCGTGATAGGCGGCGTCGCGGTGGGCAATCACGAGGCCGCATACGCTGGCCTCAGGAATCATAGAGCAAGATTCAGTCAGGGAGACACCCATATCAGGCAGCAAGGCAAGAAGGTCTCTCTTGAGGCTGTGGTCAGGGCAGCAGGCATAGCCGATGCCCGGGGCAATCAGCTTCATTCCAGGCTCCAGGCCGGCCTTGACGCTGTTCTGGAACTGCACGGAAGCAGTCTCAGCCAGGGTCACGCGTGCGGCGTGCTCCACCAGGCCTTGCGTATCGTCTCCGTCAACCGTAATGCAGAAGACTCCCAGCCAGGAAGGTACGCCATTTTCAGGGAAGAAGTCGCAGAGGGACAGGCGCGGAGCCTTGCCCTGGCGCAGCATGGGAAGGCGGAGGGCGCCATCCTCGGAGACTATGTCGTCCCCGTCCTTGAAGCATTTGAAGTAGCGGACACAGCGTCGAACCTTTAGGCCGGCGCCGGTGAGGTATTCAGTCGCCTGGGCCTTGAATTCGGCGGCGTCTTTCTCCGGCACGCGGCATACAGCGTTGAAAGTCTTCCAGTCGAAAACGGGGAGGAAATCGGCCGCAGGGAGCTCCTGGAGGGGGATTTCCTCAGGCGCAACGGTCGGGTAGCAGCCGGGGCCAGAGCCTATGGAGGCCGGAGGCGCCGCAGGTGCCGAGGCTCTCAGGGCGCGGAGGCGCTGGTGCTCTTCGTCTTCTTTCAGTATGAAGGCTTCGGGGTCGGCCATATACTTCTTGGCCATAACGGCCGAGGCCGATGCGTCGGCGCCGTAGTGGACATTGGAGTACAGAGGAGCCAGCTTGACAGCCGTATGCACCGCCGAGGCCGCTGCGCCACCCACGAAAAGGGGCTGGGTGAAGCCTTCCTCGGACATCTTCCGGCAGAGTTCTTCCATTCGGAAGAGGGACGGGGTGATGAGGCCGCTGACCGCAATGATGGAGGCCGACACTTCCCTGGCCTTGGCCAGGATGTCTTCGGCCGGTACCATAACGCCAAGGTCTATCAACTTGAATCCGCTGCACTGCAGCACTATGGAGGTTATGTTCTTTCCTATATCGTGTACGTCTCCCTTGACCGTGGCTATTACTATCACCGGTCGGTCGGAGTCCTCCCCCGTCTGCTTCATATAGGGCTGGAGGATGGACACGGCGTCCTGCATCACCTTGGCGGAACGCACCACCTGGGGCAGGAACATCTTACCGGATGCAAACAGGTCTCCCACCTGCTCCATTCCCTTCATCAGGGGGCCTTCAATCAGTTTCACAGGGTCGCCAACGCCCTCCAGAGCCTTCAGGAGATCTTGCTCCAGAGTCGGGCTGCCGCCCTTTACAAGGGCCTTTGTTATCCTCTCTTCCGGACTCAGGTTGTCCTGAACCTGAGTAGTTTCAGCAGGAGTGTCCGGGCTCTGCTCCAATGTCTGGGCATAGGCAATCATACGCTCGGTAGCCCCGGGGTCGCTGTCGAAAATCAGGTCTTCGACGGCTTTCAAAAGAGCCGGATCTATCTGGTCATATACCTGCAGCATCTGGGGGTTGACAATAGCCATATCCAGGCCAGCCTCTATCGCGTGGTAGAGGAAGGCGGAATGCATCGCCTCCCTCACGGCATTCTTGCCGCGGAAGGCGAATGACAGGTTGGAGACTCCTCCGGACGTGAGAGCGCCGGGAAGATTGTTCTTTATCCAGCGCACGGCCTCTATGTAATCCACGCCGAAGCGGGAATGGGAGGCTATGCCTGTTCCTATGGAGAGGATGTTGGGGTCGAATATTATGTCCTGAGCCGGGATACCTGCCGAAGTCAGCAGGTCGTAACTGCGCTTGCAGATTTCAATCTTGCGGCCGAATGTTTCGGCCTGGCCCTGTTCGTCAAAGGCCATTACCACCATCGCTGCGCCCATACGGTTGATGAAGCGGGCTCGGCGCAGGAATTCTTCCTGGCCGTCCTTAAGGGAGATGGAGTTTACTATGCTGCGGCCCTGGACGTTCTTGAGGGCGGTTTCTATGGTCTGGAAGTGGGACGAATCTATCATTATGGCGGCGCGGCCTACGGACGGTTCCGAGGCGATGAAGCGCAGGAAAGTGCGCATCTGGACCTCGGAGTCCAGCATAGCGTCGTCCATATTTATGTCTATTACCACGGCGCCGCCGTCCACCTGGTCGGAAGCCACCTGAAGGGCTTCCTGATACTTCCCTTCCGAGATCAGACGGGCGAACTTGCGGGAACCCGCCACGTTGGTGCGCTCGCCTATATTGGTGAAGTTGCGGGTGCGGTCGATCTTGACGGTTTCAAGGCCGCTGACTGCGGGGATGGGACACTCGTTATGCACGGCATTACCATACGTCACCCCCGGCATAGACCGGGGGTCTGAAGTGCGCGGAGCGCAGCCTTGCAGCGCAGCTGCCACGGCGGCGATGTGCGCCGGCGTGGTGCCGCAGCAGCCGCCCGCTATGTTCAGGAGGCCGGCCTTGCCCAGTTCCGCCATCACGGAGGCCATTGCTTCCGGGGTATCGTTGTAACTGCCGGTTTCGTCCGGGATTCCGGCATTGGGATAGAATATCAGGGGATGGGACGAGAACGCCGAAATCTCCGTCGCCAGATCCTTCATCTGGGCGGCTCCCAGGGCGCAGTTGATTCCGAATGCGACCAGGTTGGGGCAATGCTTCACGGATGTGTAGAACGCCTCCAGGGTCTGTCCCGTGAGGGTTCTTCCGCTCCGGTCGCTGACCGTTGCGGAGATAATTACAGGAAGGGTGCAGCCCATCTGTTCCATTGCATATATAGCCGCCTTGGTGACCAGGGCGTCGAAGCAGGTTTCCAGCTGGATTATGTCCACTCCACCCCTCTGCAGGGCAGATATCTGCTCCGTGTATACCTCCACCATATCATCGAAGGAATACTTGCGGAATGTCAGGTCGGAAGCATCTGAAGGAAGGGTCAGAGACTGTCCTGTAGGACCGACGCTGCCCGCCACATACACTGGGCGGGAGGCTGCATCCGCAGCCTGGCGCGCGATGCGCGCCGCGCAGTACGCCATTTCGGCGGCCTGCCCCGCCCTGCCGTACTCCTGCTGGCTTATGCGGTTGGCCCCGAAACTGTTGGTCTCTATTATATCGGCCCCTGCGTCTATGAACTCCTGGTGAATTGAGCGTATCAGCTCAGGATTGTCCAGGTTCAGGGTCTCGTTGTCGCCAATGAAATGCCTCTGGATCATAGTGCCCATTGCACCGTCCAGTATCAGAATCCTTTTCTTTAGATCTTCGGCAAAAGACATAGGCCCTAGAAATTTTCCCTCAGGATTTCAACAATGTTGTCCGCCTTTCCCATAGTATAGAAATGCACCGTCTTGCACCCGTGAGCCAGGAGGTCCTTACACTGGCCGGAGCACCACTCCTTTCCTATCTGGTAGCAGGCTTCCTTGTCTGCAGCGTGTGCTCTTATCTCGTTTGTCAATTCAAGAGGAATGTCAATGGAGAACGCCTCAGGCAGCAGTTCCAGCTGCCTGGCAGTTGACAGAGGTTTCAGGCCCGGTATTATTGGCACAGTTATTCCGGCCGCCATACACTTGTCCCTGAACCTGTAGAATGAATTGTTGTCGAAGAACATCTGAGTGACAATGTAGTCTGCCCCGGCGTCAACCTTCTTCTTCAGGTTCTCTATGTCTGTAACCAGGTTAGGCGCCTCGAAATGCTTCTCCGGATAAGCGCCTACGCCTACGCAGAAAGAATATCCCCTGGCCTTGGAAAAACCAGCTATGGCCTCCACCAGCTGGGACGCATAAGTGTATCCGTCCGGATCAGGGACGAAACGCTTCTCCCCTGCTATGCAGTCTCCCCTGAGGGCAAGGAGGTTCTCCACCCCAAGGAACTGGAAATCGTGAAGCTGGCTTTCTATGATGTCGCGGCTTGCCCCGCCGCATATGATGTGAGGCACCACCTCTATGTTGAATTCGCTCTGGATTGCGGCGCACACGGCAGTCTCGCTCACCCTCTTGCGCACCAGGGCGCGCCTGAAGGATCCGTCGGGCTGAGGGATGAATTCGAATTCGTCCCTGTGCGTGGTCACGTTCACAAATGGAGGATTGAACTCCATGAACGGCCGTATGGAATCAAGCAGCTGGGTTTTGGTGACGCCCTTCAGCGGCGGCACAATCTCCAGCGACGGATACGGCCTTGACGCCTCCGAGAGCATCCGGGAAATCTTCATAATGCCTTCTATAATGGTTTCTAAACCTTAAATGTAGTCATTTTCCGTCATAAAATCATTGTATTCCAGCATAAAATGACTATTTTGCAATAGGTTTGTACTTGAGAACAAGTAGTGTATTAAGAGATGAAAATTTTCAGTGAAGAATTAGTAGCCCAGGCCTGCAGGGAAAAGAATGTAAAAGACCTTTCAAACGCAACCATCGGAGAGGTCCTTCTGGTAGCCCAGTACCTGGAGCAGAAAACGGGTATCCCATTTATCAGAATGGACCAGGGTTCCCCCGGCCTTCCAATGAACAAATACGGAATTGAAGCGGAGAAGGCCGCTCTCGACAGCGGCATAGGATCCCAGTATCCTGCAGCCGCCGGCGTACCGGAGCTAAAGGCCGCCGCCTCGCGCTTCATCAAGGCATTCATAGACGTGGATGTCTCCCCCCGTTCCTGCGTCCCCACCACAGGCTCAGTAGCCGCATCGTTCGGCTCCTTCATAGCCTGTACCCAACGCATCCCGGGCAAGGACAAAGTCCTGTTCATAGACCCGGGCTTCCCCATCCAGAAGTCTCAGCTCAGAGTGCTGGGAATCCAGTGGAGGGAGTTCGACATCTACCCCTGCCGCGGCGCCAAGGCCCTTGAGCCGGTGCTGGAGGCGGAGTTCGCAAAAGGCGACATCGCCGCTATCGTGTACTCCAACCCCAACAATCCCGCCTGGATCTGCCTGGAGGAGGACGAACTTCAGGTGATCGGCAAACTGGCCACAAAGTACGACGTAGTTGTGATGGAAGACCTCGCATACTTCTGCATGGACTTCCGCCGCAACCTTTCCAAGCCTTTCCAGCCGCCGTTCCTCCCCACCGTTGCCCGCTACACAGACAATTACATCCTGATGCTTTCGGCATCCAAGATATACAGCTACGCCGGCCAGAGAATAGCCCTGTGCTGCATCTCCGACAAACTGTATGAGAAGCAGTACCCCGCCCTTTCTGAGCGCTATAAAGACGCTGGAGTATTTGGCGTAACTCTCACTGCTTCAATTCTTTATATGATTACCAGCGGCTGCGCCGCAACCACCCAGTACGGCTACGCCCGAATGCTGGAACTCTCCTGCGACGGAGTCATCGACTTCGTGGAAGACATCCGCGAATACGAGACCCGCGCCAACAGGATGAAGGAAATATTCTGTCGCCACGGCTTCAACGTCGTATACGATTACGACGTCACAATGCCCGTAGGCGACGGCTTCTTCTTCACCCTCGGCTACAAGGGGATGAGCGGCGAGCAGCTCCTGCTGGAACTTATGTACTACGGAGTCAGCAGCATCTCGCTGTCCACCACGGGCAGCCATCAGCAGGGCGTGCGAGCCTGCGTCAGCCGTATGCGCGAAGAACTGTACGACGTCCTTGACCAGCGCATGGCGGCATTCGAACAAGATCACAAGTAAACAACAGAATATCCTGACAATATGAAGGTTATGAAATTCGGCGGAACATCTGTGGGTTCCGCACAGAGGATACAGTCAGTGGCCGGCCTGGTGAAAGATGCCGGCAAGAACATAGTAGTGCTTTCGGCAATGTCCGGCACCACCAACACCCTGGTGGAGATTTCCGGCTACCTTTACAACCGCAACACAGAAGGCTTCAAGGACACCCTTAACACCCTAAAGGCCAAATACCGCTCAACGGTTGACGCCCTTTACAGCACCCCCGAGGCCAAAAAGAAGGTCTGGAGCTATCTTGAAGGGATATTCTCATACATCAACAGCTTCACCCGCGAATACTTCTCCTCCACCGAAGAGAAGTCCATCCTTGCCCAGGGAGAGCTGATGTCCACTTATATGATGACCAGCTACCTGCAGGAGTGCGGCGTTAACGCCGTTCTTCTCCCCGCCCTCGAATTTATGAAGCTGGACATCAACGGCGAGCCTGACCAGGACTTCATCCGCGCCAAACTCGCCGAAGTCCTCAAGAAGAACGACAATGCAGACCTGTACATCACCCAGGGCTTCATCTGCACCAACATAAAGGACGAGATTGACAACCTCCAGAGAGGAGGCTCAGACTATTCCGCCTCCCTCATCGGCGCAGCCGTGGACGCAGAGGAAATCCAGATCTGGACCGACATAGACGGTATGCACAACAACGACCCCAGAGTGGTTGACAAGACCTCCGCGGTACGCCACCTCAACTTCGAAGAGGCCGCCGAGCTGGCATACTTCGGAGCCAAGATCCTCCACCCTACCTGCATCCAGCCGGCCAAATACGCCAACATCCCAGTCCGCCTGCTCAACACGATGCAGCCCGAGGCTCCCGGCACCCTGATAGACAATTTCTCCGAGAGAGGCTCCATCAAGGCCGTGGCCGCCAAGGACAACATCGCCGCCATAAAAATCAAGTCTTCCAGGATGCTCCTGGCATACGGTTTCCTCCGCAAAGTGTTCGAGATTTTCGAGAGTTACCAGACTTCAATAGATATGATCGCCACCTCCGAGGTGGGCGTTTCCGTGACCATAGACAACACCAAGCACCTCAACGAGATTATCCACGACCTCAAGAAATATGGTTCCGTATCGGTAGACCTTGATATGTGCATCATCTGCGTGGTAGGTGATATGGACTGGAGCAACCTCGGATTCGAGAGCAAGGCGATGGATGCGATGAAAGACATCCCCGTCAGGATGGTTTCCTTCGGCGGAAGCAATTACAACATTTCTTTCCTGGTAAAGGAAGAAGACAAGAAACGCGCGCTTCAGTCACTCAGCAAATGCCTGTTCGACAATGCTTAAAGGTAGTTTTCCGATAAAAGAGTTCCAAGGCCTCCGCACGCCTTTCTACTACTACGACCTGGCCCTCCTGCGCCGAACCCTGGACACCATCAGCGAGATATTCCGGCAGAATCCGGAGTATCGCCTTCACTATGCGGTCAAGGCCAACAGCAACCCTCGCATCCTTCGCACCATCGCCTCCTACGGCTTCGGCGCCGACTGCGTCAGCGGCGGAGAAATCCGTGCCGCACTTGACGCCGGTTTCAAGCCTTCCAACATCGTCTTCGCCGGAGTAGGCAAAAGTGACGAGGAGATAAACCTGGGCCTGGACGTTGGCATCGCGCGCTTCAACGTGGAATCCGCCGCGGAGCTGGAGGTGATTGACGAACTCGCCGGGAAGAAGGGCATCGTCGCCCCCATCAGCCTCAGGGTCAATCCGGACATTGGAGCGCACACCCACGCCAACATTACCACCGGACTGGCAGAGAACAAATTCGGAATCAACTACGAGCAACTCCCCTCCGTACTGGAACTGACTCTCAAGCTCCAGAACGTGAAGTTTCTTGGAGTTCACTATCATATAGGCTCGCAAATCCTTGATATGGAGGACTTTGCAGCTCTATGCAACCGCGCCAACTACGTATCCGAGAGTCTTGCTAAAGCCGGCGTAGCCCCCGGGGACATAAACCTCGGAGGCGGCCTGGGTATTGATTACCACCATC
Source organism: Bacteroidales bacterium (assembly GCA_017437825.1). Lineage (GTDB taxonomy): Bacteria > Bacteroidota > Bacteroidia > Bacteroidales > UBA932 > Cryptobacteroides. Next base: position 18,855 of record JAFRXC010000048.1, on the reverse strand, counting down.
CCAACCATCTGGACATTGCAGACTTCAAGGCCTACTTCGACACCTTCAAACGTTTCCTCAAAACCACTCCGGGGCAGCTGGTGCACTTCGAGCTGGGCAGAGCCATCGTGGCCCCGTGCGGCTCCCTCATTTCCAGGGTTCTGTACGTAAAGGAAGGCATCTCCCGCAAGTTCGCCATCATAGATGGCAGTATGACGGAACTCATCCGTCCGGCATTGTATAAGGCGTATCACAGGGTGGAGAACATTTCTTCTGACGAACCGGAAGAAATCTACGACGTAGTCGGCCCTGTTTGCGAGAGTTCGGACGTATTTGCCAAAGGCGTTTCCCTTGACAAATGCCACCGCGGGGACTTCATAGCCATCCGCAGTGCCGGCGCCTATGGCGAATCAATGGCTTCCGGCTACAACTGCCATCCCCTCCCCGGCTCCTATTTCAACGAATAATACTCCATACCGTGACACGCAGAGAGACCATAATCGTATGCATAATCCTCATAGTTTTGGGGACGGGAATGCATTTCGTGCACCACGCACCTTTCTTCAACCATTTCTGGGGCTACATTTTCCCGGTTATAGAAAGCGTGATGGCTCATATGAAGATGGTCTTCTACCCTATGCTGCTCCTCAGTCTCTACCTGGTCATAACCAGGCGTGACATACGTCAGTTCGGCGCACCCATACTCGGCGGCATTGCGGTAATGCCCATCATTGTCGCGGCTTTCTTCGCCTACTGGATCTTTGTAAGGCACGAACTGATGTTCCTGGACATAATCATCTACGTTGCCGAGATGATAGGGGCCGTCCACCTGGCCAAGCGCTGGAGCAAGAACCGTTTCGTCCAGGACAACTGGCCTCTCTGGATCGTCCTAGCAGTTCTTATGATCTTCATAATCGGTTATCTCACCTACAACGCCCCCGACTGGATCATCTTCCGCGACCTCGGCTAAAGGAGCGCGCACCAGGGGCCCAAATCCGTGCTCGGATGGGCAATTTCAGCGATGCGCGCACCAGGAGGGCCAAATTCGTGCGCGGATGAGCGATTTAGGCGATGCGCGCACCAGAGAGGCCGATTTGGTGCGCGCATTTGTCATTTCAATTTGGTGGCTAACGGGAACAGGGCATTGACATCATTCAAGGATAGTCTGCAAACTCGCGCTATCTGGGAGTTTGATACTTGAAATCGGTTCTTCAGCGCCACCGCCAATGTACTCTTCTGCTGCCGGTTCAGCTCCGATAGTTTTTCACAACCCAATTGTTCTCTAACCATCTTCATTGTCACTGAGAACAGTTCCTGATCGTTTAGGAGAATCTTCTCATTATAACGAAGAGCTACTTCTACCTGTGCCTCTACATTCTTGAGCGTCAGCATAATGAACTGGCGGGCGTCATCGTAAAAAGACATTGCACGTTCGTAATCCACGAAACTCCACGCCTGGGCCATTCCGTCCTTAACATAGACATCTCCGCTCAACTTTATTTCTTTCCTAGTACGTGTAAAATCACGTAAAGCCCTACCTTTTAATGTATTGGCCGGATCACCTTCTTTCTTCAGCATAGGATTGAAATACAGATAACCGCTTGTCATAGGACAGGCAAATAGATTGACATCGTTCCGTACCACGAAAGGATTTCTTATGACATATGCAATTTCATTACGCAGTTGTTCCAGTGAGTTGATGGGATTACAGCCCGGCTTCATTGAATCTGTCAATCCGGCCCGTCCGTGATGCTGATAATAATTGTCCAATTTCTCAAGAAGCGATTCAAAGAAATACATACACTCTTCTTTTGTTCCTTCAAGAATAAAATGAAGATGGTTTGACATCACTGCAAAGGCGAGTATCCTACAGTGAGTAAGCATCTGCACCAAAGCGATGATGTTGAGAATGACTATGAATTCGGCATCGTCACGGTACAGCAAGTCGACTTCAAGCGGGCTGGAGTAAAGGTGAAAAAACGAAGTGGCATTTCTGAAATTGGTTTCTGACCGGGTCTCTTTGTAAAACATTTTTTGCTTTCAAAATAGACAGTTCTCAACTCAGATTCTTTTAGAAAAAGAAACTTGTGGCGAAATGCCTCTATTTGCCGCGAACTATTTTACCGTCCGAGCACCAGGAGGGCCATATCCGTGCGCGGATGGGCGGTTTCGGCGATGCGCGCACCAAGGAGCTCAAATCCGTGGCCGCCCTTGGCATCGTGGAGCGTAAATTATTGATAGTCAGTAAGATAAACAAAAGGCACCCCCTTCAAAACGGAGGGGGTGCCATATAGCTTAACGGCTGATTATTAACTAGTTACGCTCCACGACCCATTTTAGATGGGATATAGGTCAACGGCAGGGAGTTTCCTCCTTCAAACCCGTGGCCGCCCGTGGCCTCGTGAACGGGTGGATGGCGCTTGCGCCAGACGGGATGGAGCGAAGCGGAAGGTTTGAATGGAGGAAACACCCTGCCGTTGCTGCGAGATTCCCGGTCAAGCCGGGAAAGACGTGGAGCCGGGGAGGACGCCAAGCCGGGAGCCGGGGAGGACGGGGCTATAGGAAGTAGCACCAGTTGTGGGTGTCCTCGACGGTGCCGTCCTGGATGCCGCGGAGATACTTGTAGAGTTTCTCGCTGACGGGACCGACCTTTGAAGGATCACCAAAAGTATAGGTCTTGGTAATGGTATCGCTCTCGAGCGTCGGTTTGTCATCTATGGAACCGATAGGAGTGATAAACACAGCTGTGCCGCAGGCGTTAACCTCGTCAAACTCGGCGAGTTCCTCAACTGGAACGCGTCTCTTCTCTACCTTGTATCCAAGGTCAAGCGCAGCCTGCTGGAGAGACTTGTTGGTGATAGAAGGCAGAACGGAGTCCGAAAGCGGAGTCACGTAGGTATCGCCCTTGATGGCAAGGAAGTTAGATGAGCCGAACTCGTCAATGTACTTCTTCTGGGCCGGGTCAAGATACAGCAGTTCCCTGTAACCCAACTTGTGGGAAAGGTTGTACGGATGCAGGGATGTGGCATAGTTGGCCGCAATCTTGAAATGGCCGGTTCCGTTAGGTGCCGCACGGTCGTAATTCCTTGACAGAACGGCAGTTCCGGTACTGAGGCTGGCTGCTCCGGAGTAGGTTCCTACAGGAGCGCACATAACCGCAAACACCACCTCCTTTGAAGATGCGATACCCAGCTGGGGATTCATACCGATGAGCACCGGGCGGATATACAGCGACGCGCCGTACCCGTAAGGAGGTACGAAGTCAATGTTCTCCTTTACGCACATTGCGCACATCTCAATGAACATCTCTTCCGACGGGGTTGCCATATCGAGGTAGCCGCCGCTATCTTGGATACGCTTTGCGTTCTGGTCCGGGCGGAACATACGCAGCTTTCCGTCTGCGCCGCGGAAGGCCTTCAGGCCCTCGAAGCAGGCGTTGGCATAATGGAACACGCCCGCAAAGGCGCTGAAAGAGAAATTGAAGTCTTTGGTAACTGCCGGAGCGCTCCACTCTCCGTCGCGGTAATAACTTACTATTATCGCGTCAGTCTTCCTGTACTTGAAAGAAAGATTGGACCAATCCAGATTCTGCATAGTATGGTGTTATTAATTGTTCTTGATATAATTGGCTACCCAGTCACCAACCTCGGAAGTGCTGTAGGCCTTTCCGCCGGCAGCAAGGTCCTCAGTTACATAGGCTTCGTCAATGGAAGCGGTGACGGCCTTGCGTATAGCCTTGCCCTCCTCCATAAGTCCGAAAGCATACTCGAACATCATTGCAGCCGAAAGGATAGTTGCAAGAGGGTTGGCTATGTTCTTGCCCGCAGCCTGCGGATATGAGCCGTGAATAGGCTCGAAAACGCTTGTATGGATGCCAATGGATGCTGATGCGAGAAGACCCATCGATCCGGTGATCACGCTGGCCTCGTCTGTCAGTATATCGCCGAAGGTGTTCTCAGTCACCATCACGTCAAAGAACTTAGGCTGACGCACGAGCTGCATGGCGGCGTTGTCCACGAACATATAGTCAGTGGTTACCTCGGGATACTTGGGAGCCATCTCCTGGGCTATCTGCCTCCAGAGACGGGAAGACTCCAGCACGTTTGCCTTGTCAACTACGGTGAGGTGCTTGCGGCGGCGCATTGCATACTCGAATCCCAGCTTGAGGATGCGCTCAACCTCATAACGATGATATATGTTGGTGTCGTACGCGGTATCTCCGTTGTCCTCGCGGCCCTTCTTGCCGAAATACATACCTCCGGTAAGCTCGCGGATGCACATAAAGTCGGCGCCGGAAACCAGCTCCTCTTTTAGAGGAGACTTACCTACCAGCTTGTCGAAAGTCTCCACGGGGCGCAGGTTGGCGTAAAGGCCCAGGTTCTTGCGCATTGCAAGGAGGCCCTGCTCGGGACGAACCTTCGCGGTGGGGTCGTTGTCGTACTTGGGATCGCCTACGGCGCCGAAGAGGACGGCGTCGCTCTCCAGGCAGAGCTGGTGAGTGCTGTCAGGATAGGCAGAGCCTGTAGCCTCGATGGCGCAGGCGCCTACCAGGGCGCTGGTATAACTGACTTCGTGTCCGAACTTTGCGCAAATGGCATCTACGGCCTTGACGGCCTGCTCGACAACCTCCGGTCCGATGCCGTCGCCCGGAAGCTTCGCAATCTTCATTTTCATATTTTTGTCTCTACTATATTCAACATCTTGAGAGTAGCCTTGATGGCCGCCTCTGTCTGGTCGGAATCAATTCCGCGGGTCTTGAACTCGCTTCCCTGGAAATTCCAGGTGATGGAAGCGGCAACCAAGGCATCCGTACGTCCTCCCGGAGGGATGGTAACCTGGTAGTCCACCAGAACCGGGTGAGGTTTTCCAAGGCTGTCGTAAATCTTCCAGAGAGCCTTCATGAAGGCGTCGTACTGTCCGTCTCCGGCGGAGGAGTCTTCGTACTCCTTGCCGTAGATCTGTATCTTCACAACTGCCACCGGGCGCATTCCGCGGGCCAGCTGGAGGCTGTAATTGACAATGTGGATCTTGTCCTCTGCCGGGTCGTGACCGCCCTTCAGGACGTCCGCAATGATGAACGGCAGGTCCTCAGGACTCACGTCCTGTTTCTTGTCGCCAAGTTCCACCACCCTCTGTGTAACGGCCTTGATCTGGTCTTCGGTAAGGTTAATTCCCAGTTCCTTGAGATTCTCGCGTATGTTAGCCTTGCCGCTGGTCTTGCCCAGGGCGTAGCGCCTTACGCGTCCGAAACGCTCCGGCAGCAGGTCATTCATATACAGACGGTCCTTGTTGTCACCGTCGGCGTGTACGCCGCTGCTCTGTGTGAATACGGACTCTCCGATCAACGGCTTGTTGGAAGGGATTCGCATACCCGATATGCTCTCCACATATCTGCAGACGTGCATCAGGGCGCCTTCATCAAGGGTGTTCTCAACGTGCAGATGGTCGTTCATAATGGCCACAAGGCTGGATACAGGGGCGTTTCCGGTCCTTTCTCCAAGACCGTTCACCGTGGTGTGGATTCCCTGGAAGCCGGCTTTGATGGCGGCGTAGGTGTTGGCCACGGCCAGGTCATAGTCATTATGTGCGTGGAAGTCGAAGTGAAGGCCGGGCCAGGTATCTATCATCCATTTGCAGAATTCGTAAGTCTGGTCAGGATTCAGGATTCCCAGGGTGTCCGGAAGCATAAACCGCTTCACTCCCCTGTCCTTGAGGCCATCCACCAGGAAGGACACATAGTCCCGGCTGTCAATCATACCGTGTGACCAGTCCTCCAGATATACATTCACGACCATACCCTTTGAGTGGGCATAGTCAATTACCTGTATGATGTCGTTAAGATGCTGCTGAGGAGTTTTTCTCAACTGCTTGGTGACGTGTCTCAAAGACCCTTTGCAAAGGATGTTCACCACCTTGCATCCGCAGGACGAAATCCAGTCGACGGAAAGATTCCCGTCAACCAGGCCCAGCACCTCTATGCTGTCCAGGAAGCCCTTCTGGGCTGCCCAGGAGCATATTTCTGTGAGGGCCTGCTTCTCTCCCAGCGAGACGCGGGCAGAAGCGACTTCTATGCGGTTTACCCTGAGTTCCCTCAGAAGGAGCTTGGCTATGGTGAGCTTCTCGCCCGCGTTGAAAGATACGCCGGCCGTCTGCTCACCATCCCTCAGGGTGGTGTCCATCACCTCTATTCTCTGATTGAGATTCATTTGCTCTTCTTTTCGTATTCTTCAATCTTGGATTTCTGCTGGAGCAGATAATCTATGTCGTCCAGGGCGTTCATCAGGCAGTACTGTTTGTACTCTCCCAGAGGGAAGCTCTCGCAACTGCCGGTTGCAAGGTTGGTGACGGTCTTTGCGCCGACGTCAACTCTCACGCGCGTAGCTGGATCCTTGGCTATGGAATCGAACAGTTCTGCCAAGAACTTCTCGCTGACAACTACCGGAAGAACAAAGTTATTCAGCTCGTTATTACGGTGAATATCAGCAAAATAGCTAGAAATTACTACTCTGAAGCCGTATCCTGCGATTGCCCAGGCTGCGTGTTCGCGGCTGGAGCCGGAACCGAAATTCTTTCCTGCAACCAGTATCTCTCCGCTGTAGCGGGGGTCATTCAGGACGAAGTCCTTGTTCAGGCTTCCGTCCGCATTGTAGCGCCAGTCCCTGAAAAGATTCTCGCCGAAGAACTTCTCGTCCCTGGTCACGGCCTTGAGGAAACGCGCCGGGATTATCTGGTCTGTATCCACATTTTCCAGAGGAAGTGGAATGCAGCTGCTTTCTATTATGTCGAATTTCTGCTTCATACTCTACAAGAATTTACGAGGATCGGTTACTTCTCCGGTAATGGCCGCGGCGGCCGCGGTGAGCGGACTTGCAAGCAGCGTCCGCGAACCCGGGCCTTGCCGGCCCTCGAAATTGCGGTTGCTGGTAGATACTGAATACTTCCCTGCCGGAATCTTGTCATCGTTCATCGCAAGGCAGGCGGAGCAGCCGGGCTGACGGATTTCGAATCCGGCCTCTTCCAATACCTTGTCGAGGCCTTCCTCGCGAATCTGGGCGTCTACCATCCAGGATCCGGGAACCAGCCAGGCTGTTACTCCAGGAGCCTTCTTATGGCCTTTCACCAGGGAGGCGAAAGCCCTGAAGTCCTCTATGCGTCCATTCGTGCACGCACCCAGGAACACATAGTCAATCTTGTGCCCGATCAGGCTCTGTCCGCTTGTAAATCCCATATAATCAAGGGCTTTGCAAGGAGGAACCGGAATCTTTCCATCTATTGGCATACCCATTCCGGGGTTGGTTCCGTAGGTAATCATCGGGGCTATGTCAGCGGCGTCAAAGTGCAGTTCCTTGTCGAATACTGCGTCATCTCCGCTCTTGAGTGTCTTCCAATACTCAACCGCCTTGTCCCACTCCTCGCCCTTGGGCGCAAACTCGCGGCCCTTCAGGTACTCGAAGGTGACTTCGTCCGGGGCGATGAATCCTCCCCTGGCGCCCATCTCTATCGAGAGGTTGCTCAGGGTAAGACGGCCTTCCATAGAAAGGTTGCGCACTGCCTCGCCTGCGTACTCCACGAAATAGCCCGTAGCGCCGCTGGTGGTAAGCTTCATCATCAGATACAGGGCGATATCCTTCGCAGTTACGCCCTTCCCCAGCTTGCCGTCAATGCTTATGCGCATTGACTTAGGCTTCTGCTGGAGGATGCACTGCGAGGCGAGCACCATCTCCACCTCGCCGGTGCCGATGCCGAAGGCAACGGCTCCCACAGCGCCGTGGGTGGATGTGTGCGAGTCTCCGCACACGATTGTCATACCCGGAAGCGAGAGGCCGCGCTCAGGTCCCACGACGTGGATGATTCCGTTCCTGGGATCCATCATTCCATAATAGCTGAGGCCGAACTCCTTTGCATTACGCTCCAGGCTGTCCACCTGACGCTTAGAAACCGGATCCTCTATGGGCTTGTCCTGGTCGTGCGTAGGAGTGTTGTGGTCCGGCATACAGAAAATCTTCTCCGGACGGAAGCACTTGATGCCGCGGGCGCGCAGGCCGTCGAAAGCCTGCGGGCTGGTGACCTCGTGACAGTAAAGTCTGTCTATGTATAACTGGGTTGGGCCGTCAGGTATCAGTGACACCACGTGAGAGTCCCAAATCTTGTCGAAAAGAGTATTCATTACTTCTGGATTTTATTAAGGCAATCCACATAGGCCTCCACTGAGGACGCCACTATGTCCGTGTTGGTTCCGAACCCGTAATAGATATGTCCTTCACTCTCTACCTGCATATGTACCTTGCAGGTATCGTCGGAACCACCGGCTATGTTCTGGATTGTGAGTTCCTTTATGACCACGTTCCTGCGGATGATGTTCCTTATGGCATTTATGGCCGCGTCAACAGGGCCGTTGCCCGTGGAAGCGGACTCGAACTGCTCGCCCGCTATGTTCAGGCCCACGCTGGCCACCTGGCGCACCCCGATTCCGCTGGTAACCTGAAGGTACTCCAGCTTGATGTGGTGGTCCTGGCCGTGCGCGCCCGCAAGGAGCAGCAGGTCGTCGTCGTGGATCTCTTTCTTCTTGTCCGCGAGCAGCAGGAAGGCGTCGTAGATCTTGTCCAGGTCTTCCCCGCTCTTCTTGACGCCCAGCACCTCAAGCCTGTGCTTGAGTGCGGCGCGTCCGCTTCGCGCGGTGAGGACTATGCTGTTGGCGTCCAGGCCCACGTCCTGCGGATCCATTATCTCGTAGGTGGACATATTCTTGAGCACTCCGTCCTGGTGTATTCCGGAGGAATGCGCAAATGCGTTCTTTCCCACGATTGCCTTGTTGGGCTGAACCGGCATGTTCATCAGGCTGGACACGGTACGGCTCAGAGGGTATATCTTCCTGTTGTTTATGTCAGTGTGAACACCCAGGTTCTTGTGGCACTTCAGGATCATCACCACCTCCTCCAGGGAGGTGTTTCCGGCCCTCTCGCCTATTCCGTTTATGGTAACCTCAACCTGACGCGCTCCAGCCATTATTCCGGCCATGGTGTTGGCCGTAGCCATACCCAGGTCGTTATGGCAATGGGTGGATATGATTGCGTTCTGGATGCCGTCTACGTGTTCGAAAAGGTACTTGATCTTCTGAGAATACTCGTCAGGAAGGCAATAGCCGGTGGTGTCCGGTATGTTCACCACGGTGGCGCCGGCCTTTATGACGGCCTCCACCACGCGGGCCAGGTACTCGTTGTCCGTACGGCCGGCATCCTCGGCGTAGAACTCCACGTCCTCCACATACTTCTTGGCGTACTTTACGGCCTCAACCGCGCGCTGGAGAATCTCCTCGCGGTTGGAGTCGAACTTGTACTTAATGTGGTAGTCCGAGGTGCCTATTCCGGTGTGGATCCTCTTGTGCTTGGCGTACTGCAGCGCCTCGGCCGCAACGTCAATGTCTTTCTTGACCGCGCGGCTGAGGGCGCATATCGTAGGCCAGGTCACAGCCTTGGAGATCTCAATTACAGAGTTGAAGTCTCCAGGGCTGGATATGGGGAAGCCAGCCTCGATTATATCGACCCCAAGCTCCTCCAGCGCCTTTGCAACCTGGATTTTCTCGACGGTGTTGAGCTGACACCCCGGGACTTGTTCGCCGTCCCGGAGCGTGGTGTCGAATATGTAGACTTTATCGTTCATAAGGATTGATTACTTGTTGTTCTCGGGCCTGAGTTTGCGAACGGTGGCGGCTGTCTGCCACATCTCGCTCTCGCGGAGGGCCTTCAGCTCCCTCTCGAGACCTTCGCGGTAGTCAGGCTTGCTGTTGCTGTCCATAGAGATCTGGGCCTCGTTGCCGCTCTTGACGCTGGCGTACAGTTTCTGTACTACAGGCTTGATTGCATCGTGGAAAGGACCCATCCAGTCAAGGGCGCCGCGCTGTGCGGTGGTGGAGCAGTTTGCATACATCCAGTCCATTCCCTTTGCAGCAAACAGAGGCATCAGGGACTGAGTGAGCTCCTCAACGGTCTCGTTGAAAGCCTCGGACGGAGAGTGTCCGTTCTCGCGGAGCACCTCGTACTGAGCGCTCAGAAGGCCCTGGATGGCTCCCATAAGGGATCCTCTCTCACCGGTGAGGTCAGAAACTGCCTCCCTCTGGAAGGTGGTCTCGAACAGATAACCGGAGCCGATTCCGATACCGAGAGCTATAGTGGTGTCATATGCCTTTCCGGTGTAATCCTGATAGATTGCGTAGGAAGAGTTGATTCCGCGGCCTTCAAGGAACAGGGAGCGTACGGTTGCGCCGGAGCCCTTGGGAGCTACCATTATGACGTCGATATCCTTGGGAGGAACGCAGCCAGTGCGGTCGTTCCAGGTAATTGCAAAACCGTGTGAGAAATAAAGGGTCTTGCCGGTGGTCAGGTACGGCTTGATTGTAGGCCATACAGAAAGCACTGCAGCGTCTGAGAGGAGGAGCATTATGATGTCACCTTTCTCGCAGGCCTCCTCGATTCCGAAGAGAGTCTTGCCAGGAACCCATCCGTCCTTGATGGCCTTCTCGTAGGTCTTGCCCTGACGCTGGCCGATGATCACGTCAAATCCGTTGTCCTTGAGGTTGAGAGACTGGCCGGGGCCCTGTACTCCATAACCGATAACAGCGATTTTCTTACCTGCAAGCACCTCGTGTGCCTTGTCCATTGAAAATTCTCCGCGGGTAACCACATTCTCCATTACACCGCCAAAATTCATCTGTGCCATAATTGTTTTATTTAATTTGTTATTCGTTATTCAATATTAAGTAATTCGGCTACCAGGGCCAGCTGCGTCTGGTCATAATTGGGCGTGCCCAGGAGCTGCTCCCCTTCGTACTCCTTGTAGAAGGCCTTAACCACGTCCACTTTCTTCTCCAGGAACTGAACAACCTTGCGAATCATGCTCAGGGTTGTGACAGTGGTGATATAAAGCACGTGGATGCCCTCCAGGGTAGTAGGGGCGGTCTCAAGACGGTCTATGTTCAGGCTGCGCCTGGAAAAGATTCCCGTCACGGTAACAAGAAGGCCTACCTGGTTCTCAGTGTAAACCTCCACCAGATACATTTTCTCATTCTCCATATACAAACAATTTATCTTTGGTAACCATTATGTCGTCTACACTCTTTCCCGGGGCTATCATCGGGAATACCATTCCCTCTTCAAGCACGCAGGCCTCAAGCAGGCACGGGCCGGGTTCGTCTATCATCTGCTGTACGGTCTCAACCAGTTTGTCCCTGTCCTTCACCTGAAGGTACTTGATGCCGTACGCCTCTGTAATTGCCTTGAAATCAGGGTTGATGAGCCTGGTGAAGGAATAGCGGGAATCCCAGAACAACTGCTGCCACTGGCGGACGTTGCCCAGCCAGTTGTTGTTCAGCACGACTATCTTCACGCCTATGCCTTCCTGCATTATGGTGCCCAGTTCCTGGATTGTCATCTGGAGTCCGCCGTCACCGCAGAACAGGCATACCTGCCTGTCAGGGCTTGCCACCTTGGCACCGATGGCGGCCGGAAGGCCGAATCCCATAGTACCGAGGCCGCCAGATGTGATGAGGCTGCGCTTCTGGTTGAAACGGGAGTAGCGCGCGCCCAGCATCTGGTTCTGGCCGACGTCTGTGATGACTATAGCAGAATCCTTCACTATGTCAGCCACCGTGTTGATGACTTCTCCCATTGTGACAGGACCCTCAGTGGGATGGATCTCGGGGTTGATGACCTCCTCGATCTCTGCCTCGCGGCACTTGACTGCCACTTTCTCCCACTCTGAATAATCCGAGGACGGAACAAGCTCTGTGAGGCGGTCCAGCACGGCCTTGGCGTCACCGTGGACGCCCAGGTCCACCTGGATGTTCTTGCCTATCTCGGCCTCGTCAATGTCTATGTGTATCTTGCGCGCCTGCCTGGCGTACTCTGACATCTTGCAGGTTACGCGGTCGTCAAAGCGCATTCCAATTGCTATGAGCAGGTCGCACTTCTGGGTCATCACGTTGGGGGCGATGTTGCCGTGCATTCCGGCCATTCCAATGAAGTGCTTGTAGTCTGAAGGCAGGGCGCTGAGTCCCAGCAGGGTGGACGTGGCCGGGATGCCGGTCTTGTCCAGGAATGCCTTCAGGGATGCCTCGGCTCCGGAGAGGGTGATTCCCTGTCCGTATATCAGCAACGGCCTGTCCGCGCGGGCTATCATCTCGGCGGCGGTCCTGACGTCCTTCTCCGGCATAGGCGGGATGGGGCGATAACTTCTGATGGAGGTGCACTTGTCAAAATGGTACTCGGCAAGGCCCACCTGTGCGTCCCTGGTGATGTCCAGTAGCACGGGACCCGGGCGTCCTGAGGACGCAATGTAGAATGCCTTGGCCACGGCCGGAGCCACGTCCTGGGGACGGCGTATCTGGTAGCACCATTTTGTCACAGGGGTGGAAAGACCTATCACGTCGGCCTCCTGGAAGGCATCTGTTCCAAGCATATTGTTCCCCACCTGGCCGCTGATGACCACAACCGGGGTGGAGTCTATCATCGCGTCTGCGATGCCTGTCATCACGTTGGTGGCTCCCGGGCCGGAAGTCACCAGCACTACGCCGGTCTTGCCGCTCACGCGGGCGTAGCCCTGCGCGGCGTGGATGGCGCCCTGCTCGTGACGCACCAGTATGTGCCTGAATACATCCCTGTAATCGTAGAGAGCGTCATACACGGGCATTATCTGCCCTCCGGGATAACCCCAGATAACGTCAACTCCTACTTCCTGGAGAGCGCGCATAAGGATATGCGACCCCCTGATCTTCTTGTCGTTTTCTGCCATAATCAATCTTCTTCTATCAGGCGTATGCCGCCCTTGTCTGCTGAACTAACCATTGAGGCATAAGCCTTCAGCGCCTTTGATACCTTGCGGTCCCTCTTGCAGGGAGAAACCGGGCGCTCTGCGAGTGTCTTGTCGTCAACTTCCAGTGTTATGGACCTTGACGGTATGTCTATGGTAATGATGTCTCCGTCCTGGACCTTGCCAATCACTCCGCCGGAAGCGGCTTCTGGCGAAACGTGGCCTATGCTAAGGCCGGAGGTGCCGCCGCTGAAGCGTCCGTCGGTGATCAGGGCGCATTCCTTTCCAAGGTGCATCGACTTGATATATGAGGTAGGATAGAGCATCTCCTGCATTCCGGGGCCTCCCTTGGGGCCTTCGTAGCGGATTACTACAACGTCGCCGCTTACCACCTTGCCGCCGAGGATGCCCTCACAGGCCTCTTCCTGAGAGTCGAACACCTTTGCGGGGCCGCTGAAATGGAAGATGGACTCGTCCACGCCCGCGGTCTTGACTATGCAGCCGTCCTTTGCCAGGTTGCCCTTGAGCACGGCCAGGCCGCCGTCCTTGGTGTAGGCGTGGGCCACGTCGCGGATGCAGCCCTCTGCGCGGTCTGTATCGAAGGAATCGAAGCGCGTATCCTGAGAGCCCATCTTGATGTTGAATTTGCGCGCGGGAGCGCAGCTGTAAATATCCTTTGCTTCGGGCGAAATTTCAGAAAATGTAATGCTATACTTGGCAATTGCCTCCGCCAGCGTCATTCCGTCCACCCTCTTGAGGGATGCGTCAACCAGACCGGCGTTGTCCAGGCACTCCATAAGCGCCATTATACCACCTGCGCGTCCAACGTCCTCCACGTGGTACTTGGCGGTGTTTGGAGCCACCTTGCAGAGGCAGGGCACCTTGCGTGAGAGGGCGTCGATGTCGTCCATCGTGAAGTCCACTCCGGCCTCGGCGGCTACTGCCAGCAGATGAAGCACGGTGTTGGTGGATCCGCCCATTGCAATGTCCAGCGCCATAGCGTTCAGGAACGCCTGCTTTGTGGCTATGCTGCGAGGCAGGACGCTCTCGTCCCCCTCGTCATAATACTTGTATGTATTCTTGACGATGAGCCTTGCAGCCTCGCGGAAGAGTTCGGCGCGGCGAACGTGCGTCGCCAGCACCGTTCCGTTGCCCGGCAGGGCCAGGCCTATGGCCTCGGTGAGGCAGTTCATGGAATTTGCGGTGAACATTCCGGAGCAGCATCCGCAGCCCGGGCAGGCGGCGGCCTCTATGTCTGCCACCTCGGCGTCGCTCATAGAAGGGTCGGCCGACTTGATCATCGCGTCGATAAGGTCCAGCTTGGCCGTTCCCGAAACTCCGGCCTCCATAGGGCCGCCGGAAACGAATACCGCCGGGATGTTGAGCCTCATTGCGGCCATCAGCATACCCGGGGTAATCTTGTCACAGTTGCTTATGCAAACCAGCGCGTCCGCCTTATGGGCGTTACACATATACTCTACGCTGTCCGCTATCAGGTCGCGCGAAGGCAGCGAGTAGAGCATTCCGTCGTGCCCCATTGCTATTCCGTCGTCTATTGCAATCGTGTTGAATTCTGCGGCGAAGCAGCCGAGTTTCTCAATCTCTTCCTTGACCAGCTGGCCGGCGTCGTGAAGATGAGTGTGGCCCGGAACGAACTGAGTGAAGGAGTTCGCAATTGCTATGACCGGCTTCCCCATCTGGGAAGAGGTCATTCCGCAGGCTTTCCACAGGGCCCTTGCTCCGGCCATCCTTCGGTCGGTGATTGTCTGCGCGCTTCTGTAAGACTTTTTACCCATAAATAAGCATTAAAAAAAAAGCCTCACTCAGTGTCTTGTCTGAGATGGGCTTTAACTTTCAAAAATTTATAACGACATCCCAGACCTAGAGGCGAACCAGAAGGACCACAAGGACGAGGATAATAAGGGATGCGCTAACTATATTTGTCATACGGTAATCACTACTGGACACAAATTTAAAGAAATTTATTTATAAACCAAATTTTTTCCGATATTTGCGGCGTTAAACAATCATTTATGCTCTGACAGTAAAATAGAATGAAGAGGTTTTTGTCGCTTTTGGCCTTCTGCGCCATTTGCTGCACTCCTGTTTTCGCCCAGGAGGCAGACCCGGAAAACAACGTTCCGCAAGTGTCTGTAATCGGAAGATTCGACTACCCTTTTATCCCTTATCTCTACACTCTGGTAGAAGGAAACCTCGGAGAATATCTCTCCTATTCAATCAGCAATCACTGGGTCAGTGATGAGCCTACAACCCCTGAACTTTACCAAAACACCTGGCGCGCAGACGTCCTGAACTGGTGTGACTGGGCCAACGTGAGCCTTAATCTGGGCAACTGGTCTCTCACCCTGGGTAAAGACGCCATGGCAGTGGGTTCATTCGAGATTGACCAGTACGACTGGGACAGCTACTGGGAGATTAACTCCACATTCTGGAACAACGCGCAGGTATACCAGTGGGGCGGCAAGTTGACATACACCACCACTTCCGAAGCCAGCGCCTTCTCGCTCCAGGCCACATCCTCCCCTTTCAACTTCAGGCCTTTCGACAGCAAGCTGATGAGCTACGCTGCAATGTGGACCGGAGACTACGGCATTTACAGGTCCCTGTGGTCCCTGAACCTTATTCAGTACGCCAGCGGAAAGGGAGAGAACATCAAGATGTTCGCCAGCGGCAACCAGCTGGACGTGACTGACTGGCTGACCCTGGGCGCAGACTACTTGTTCGGTTATGACCAGGAAGCCACCTTCCACAGTTTCGCTTTCAGCGCAGATTTCTTTATCTCAGACCATTTCGAGCTCCTGGCAAAGGGAGGCTACGAGGTCAGCGGGACACCCCTTTTCGAGATGCCCTATGAGAGATCATACATTGGAGGAGCCCTCCAGTACTATCCCCTTGCCGACAGCCAGGACCTCAGGCTTCACGCCCTCGCCTGCTACGACACATTAGAAGGCACGCTTCTCAGCGCCGGAATCACATACAACTTCAACCTGACCAACCTTTTCACCCGTTAATTGCCACGATGACTCAGAACGACGTTATCATCAGGCTTGAGAATGTCTCCAAGGCTTTCGGAGACAAGCAAGTCCTGGACAATATCAGCCTTGATATCAAGAAAGGCGAATTTGTTACCCTTCTCGGTCCTTCCGGATGCGGAAAGACAACCACCCTCCGCCTGATATCAGGATTCACCACCCCCGATTCCGGCACCGTCTATATGGACGGCAAGGACATTTCCGGCATTCCGCCGTACAAGCGCCCCCTGAACACCGTGTTCCAGAGGTACGCGCTTTTCCCGCATCTTGACGTTTACGACAACATAGCCTTCGGCCTCAAGCTGGCCAAGGTTCCTGAGAAGGAGATAGAGCAGAGGGTGCGCAAAGTGCTCAAGATGGTGTCTATGACCGACTACGAAGACCGCGACGTGGAGTCCCTCTCCGGCGGCCAGCAGCAGAGAGTCGCCATCGCACGCGCTCTGGTGAACCAGCCTAAGGTGCTGCTCCTTGACGAGCCCCTCTCCGCCCTTGACCACAAGATGCGCCAGGATATGCAGATAGAGCTCAAGGAGATGCACCAGAAGCTCGGCATCACCTTTATTTATGTAACGCACGACCAGGAAGAGGCGCTCACCCTCTCCGACACCATCGTCGTAATGAACGAGGGCAGGATCCAGCAGATAGGCACCCCCGCCGACATCTACAACGAGCCCGTCAACTCCTTCGTGGCTGACTTCATTGGCGAGAGCAACATCCTCAACGGAACTATGATTGAGGACCGCAAGGTCAACTTCATAGGCCACGACTTCGAGTGCGTGGACGAAGGATTCGGCACCAACAACCCCGTTGACGTGGTAATCCGTCCGGAGGACATCTATATAATGAACAACACCACCAGCGCCCAGTTCACAGGCAAGGTTACGTCCTGCATCTTCAAGGGCGTTCATTACGAGATGCTCGTGGACACCGACAGCGGCTACGAGCTGATGATCCAGGACTACAACGCCTTCGAGCCAGGCTCCGAGGTGGGAATGATCATCAAGCCTATGGACATCCAGGTAATGCGCAAGGAACGCCTGTGCAACACCGTAGAGGGCGTTATGACCGACGAGTCCCACGTGAAATTCATGGACGGCGAATTCGAGTGCGGCGCCAAGGCCGGCCTTGAGGCAGGCGACGAGGTCACCGTACAGTTCGGCTTCGACGCAGTGGAACTCTGGGACCATCAGGAAGAGGGCCAGATTGCCGGAGAAGTTTACTCCATACTCTACAAGGGAGACCACTACCATCTGACAATTTTGACAGAGAGCAGGGGCTTCCTCTATGTGGACACTCAGGATATTTGGGACAAGGGAGACCTGGTAGGTGTTACCGTCAAGGCTTCCGAGATTAAAATCTGCCGCAGAAATGACAATTAAAAGGTCCAGCTGGAGTATCCCCTACCTGATATTCCTGCTAATATTCGTGGTACTGCCGCTGGTCCTGATTGCCATTTACGCATTCCAGGACGGAGAAGGCGGATTCACCTTCGCCAACATAGCCCGTTTCTTCACGGACGCAGACTCGCTGAGCACCTTCGCGCTTTCGCTTGAGGTTGCCATCGAGAACACCGCCATCTGCCTGCTGCTGGGCTACCCCGCAGCGTACATCCTTGCAAGCAAGGACCTCAACCGCAGCGCGGTGACCGTGATCCTGTTCATCCTCCCTATGTGGATAAACGCGCTTATGCGTACGCTGGCGACGGCGGAGCTTTTCAACGTGTTCGGGGTAACCCTCGGAAAGGGTACCCTGCTCTTCGGTATGGCATACGACTACCTGCCGTTCATGATCTACCCCATTTACAACACGCTGAACAAGATGGACAAGTCCTACTCAGAGGCCGCCGAAGACCTTGGAGCAACACCGGGCCAGGTGTTCCGCAAGGTCACTCTCCCGCTCTCTATGCCGGGCGTGACCAGCGGAATCATGATGGTGTTTATGCCTACGGTCAGCACCTTCGCAATCTCTGAATTCCTCACCAACAACAAGATAAAGTTGTTCGGTACCATCATCCAGGAGAACATCAACTCCTCTATGTGGAACTACGGCGCCGCACTGGCCTTGATAATGCTTGTAATAATCGGTATCACCACGCTCTTCAACGACGAGGATGAAGCCGGAAAAGCCGAAGGAGGGCTCATATAGGATATGAAAAAGTTCTTCGCACAGGCATATATCTGGTTCCTTCTCATACTGCTTTACGCCCCTCTGGTGTTCATAGGAATCTTCTCCTTCACAGAGTCCCGCGTAATGGGCAACTGGACTGGCTTCTCCACCAAGTTGTACAGCAACCTGTTCTCCGGAATGATGCAGGGCGACTCGGCACTGATGGCCGCGGTCAAGAACACCCTTCTCATCGCGCTCATCGCAGCCGCTCTCTCCACCCTGCTGGGTACAATCGCGGCAATAGGAATATTCAACCTCAAGGGACGCAAGAAAGCCGGAATCCAGTTCCTGAACAACATCCCTATGATCAACCCGGACATCATCACCGGTGTATCGCTGTTCCTGCTGTTCATCTTCCTGGGATTCAGCCAGGGATACACAACTGTTGTGCTGGCCCACATCACTTTCTGCACCCCGTATGTAGTGCTGAATGTAATGCCTAAGTTGGCACAAATGAACCCGAACACCTATGAGGCCGCCCTGGATCTGGGTGCCACGCCCGGCCAGGCGCTGCGCAAGGTTATGATCCCCCAGCTGCGCCCCGGAATGATAAGCGGATTCATCCTGGCCTTCACAATGTCGCTGGACGACTTCGCCGTGACCTTCTTCACCCGCGGAACCGTAGGTCTGGACACCCTGTCCACCTACATCTACACTGACGCGCGCAAGGGAGGCCTCACCCCCGAGCTCCGTCCTCTGATGACGCTCATCTTCGCCACCATACTCATCCTTCTGGTTATCATTAACATACGTCAGGCCCGCCTGGCAAAGAAAGCCGCTGCCAAATGATAAGGAAAATACTATACTGGGCCCTCGCAGCCCTTATGCTCGTCTCCTGCGCCAAGGACCGTTC
>JAFRXC010000047.1 GCA_017437825.1 Bacteroidales bacterium | reverse complement strand
TGGAATCCAGGCTTTCCAGCCCAGGATGATAGAAGGAAAGGCCATCCAGCTGCATCCGCTCGCCTGTACCGCGTTCAACGCGGACTTCGACGGTGACCAGATGGCTGTCCACCTCCCGCTGGGCAACGCCGCCATCATGGAGGCTCAGCTGCTTATGCTGGGATCCCAGAACATCCTCAACCCTGCAAACGGCGCCCCTATCACCGTGCCTTCACAGGATATGGTGCTTGGTCTGTACTACATCACCAAGATCCGCCCGGGTGCAAAGGGAGAGGGAATGTCCTTCTACGGACCCGAAGAGGTTATCATAGCATACGACGAGAAAGTAGTGGAAATGCACGCCCAGATCAACGTGCGCCTTCCCAAGGACAAGCTTGACCCTTCAAAGGGCACCGAGCTGGTTTCCACCACTCCCGGACGCATCATCGTAAACCAGTACGTTCCTGACGAGGTTCCTTACGTAAACGAGGTACTTGGAAAGAAGGCCCTGCGTAAGATCATCACCGACGTCATCAAGAACACCGGTGTCACCCGCACCGCCAAATTCCTTGACGACATCAAGAACCTTGGTTACGACCAGGCGTTCCGCGCCGGTATCTCCTTCAACCTTGGCGACGTTCTCATCCCCGGTGAGAAAGTCACTCTCATCGACGAGGGCTACAAGCAGGTGGAGGAACTCAAGGCCAACTACTCTATGGGATTCATCACCAACCAGGAGCGTTACAACAAGGTAATTGACCTCTGGTCATCCATAGACAACAAGCTCACCAACATAGTTACCAAGCAGATTTCCGCAGACCAGCAGGGCTTCAACCCTGTATATATGATGCTGGATTCCGGAGCCCGTGGTTCCACCCAGCAGATCAAGCAGCTTTGCGGTATGCGAGGACTTATGGCAAAGCCGCAGAAGTCCGGAGCAGCCGGTTCCGAGATTATCGAGAACCCTGTTATCTCCAACCTTAAGGAGGGTATGACCGTGCTGGAGTACTTCATCTCCACCCACGGTGCCCGTAAGGGTCTTGCCGATACCGCCCTCAAGACTGCGGATGCAGGTTACCTGACCCGCCGTCTGGTGGACGTATCGCACGACGTGATCATCACTGAGGAAGACTGCGGCACCCTCCGCGGACTTATTGCAACCGCAATCAAGGACAAGGATACCGTTGTAGAGTCCCTTGGAGAGCGTCTTCTGGGTAGGACCTCCGTGCACGACATCTTCAACCCTCTGGATGGTTCGCTTATCATCCACGCGGGCGAGGAGATCCGCGAGGCCGAGCCAAGCTCATCGACTCGCTTCCTATCGAGCAGGTGGAGATTCGTTCCGTGCTCACTTGCGAGAGCCGCCACGGCGTCTGCGCAAAGTGCTACGGACGCAATCTGGCAACCAGCCGTATGGTAGAGAAGGGTGAGGTTGTGGGCGTTATCGCCGCACAGTCCATCGGAGAGCCTGGTACACAGCTTACACTGCGAACCTTCCACGTGGGAGGTACCGCATCCAGCGCAGCAGCCGATTCTTCAATAACCGCCAAGTACAATGGTAAACTGCAGTTCGAAGAACTCAGGACCATCAAGAAGGTGGCTGACGACGGCTCAGAGCAGGATATCGTAGTAAGCCGTATGACCGAGCTCAAGGTTGTGGACGAGACCACCGGAATGACCTACTCCCAGTACGACGTTCCTTACGGATCCATCCTTTACAAGAAGGACGGTGACAAGGTGGCTCCCGGCGACCTCATCTGCGAATGGGATGCTTACAACGCCATCACCATCGTGGAGACCGAGGGTCGCATCCACTACGAGAATATGATAGAAGGCGTTACCTTCAGAGAGGAGATTGCAGACGAATTCTCTGTCAATAAGGACAGGGTTATCATCGAGGCCCGTGACAGGACCAAGAGCCCCGCAATCAACATCCTTGACGCTGAAGGCAACCATATCAGGCAGTTCAACCTCCCTGTCTGCGCATACGTAATGGTAGCCGACGGTTCTGACGTGAAGATTGGCGACATAATCATCAAGATTCCTCGCGCAATCGGAAAGTCAAGCGATATCACCGGAGGTCTCCCTCGAGTTACAGAGCTGTTCGAGGCCCGCAACCCTTCAAACCCTGCAATCATTTCCGAGATCAACGGAGAAGTTGTTATGGGCAAGAGCAAGAGAGGAAACCGCGAGATCATCGTAAAGAACAAGTCAGGAGTGGAGAAATCCTACCTGGTACCTCTGTCAAAGCAGATCCTGGTTCAGGAGAACGACTATGTGAAGGCCGGTACAAGGCTTTCAGACGGCGGAGTCTCCCCTACCGACATCCTCAATGTACTTGGTCCTGTAAAGGCCCAGGAATACATCGTGAACGAGGTTCAGGCAGTTTACCGTCTGCAGGGTGTTAAGATCAACGACAAGCACTTTGAGATAATCGTCCGTCAGATGATGCGCAAGGTAGAGATCACCGACGCAGGTGACACCACCTTCCTTCCTGAGGAACTGGTTGACAAGTGGACGTTTATGGACGTGAACGACGCCATCTATGGCAAGTTCTACATCATGGACGCCGGCGAGTCCCAGAAGTACGAGCAGGGAGACATCATCAACGCCCGCGAACTGCGCAACGAGAATGCTTCTCTCGAGCGCCAGGGCGCCAAGTTGATGGTAGCCCGCGAGGCACGTCCCGCAACTGCAAGGCTAGTTCTCCAGGGAATCACCCGCGCAGCCCTTCGTACCAACAGCTTCATCTCCGCAGCATCCTTCCAGGAGACCACCAAGGTTCTGAGCGAGGCCGCCATCCGCGCCCGCGTAGACCACCTCGAAGGTCTGAAGGAGAACGTGATCTGCGGACACCTGATCCCTGCCGGTACCGGACTCAAGGAGTATCAGGACATCATCGTCGGCCGCAAGGACGACATGATGACCGAGCTCAACGAGCTGTAGCGTCATGGCCGGCTCCGACCGGCCATCTCGTCATCCCCGACGACCATCGTCATCCCCGACCTGATCGGGGATCTCACCAATAACCAGGACCGCCACTTCAATCCCGGCGGTCCTTTTTTGCTCCCCTCCCCTCCTAGCGACACTCTGTGACGAAAAACGCGTGAAAAACGGCGCGGTGTGGTTTTGGGGCGCACACCGGGACGAGAAAGCCCCCGAAACGGGCGAGGTGTGTAGCCCGGTGACACACCGCGCCAAGCCAATCGGCCTCCGAAGGGCCTTGGAGGCACATCCCACTGGCACGGTGTGCTCCTACGCCCCACTCCTCGCCAAGAAAACACCAAAGTCCGCCTCGGTGTGGAAGGAAAAAAGAGGTCCAATCAAGTCGGCAATCTTATCCTACGCGAAAAACTCTACGGATGACGGACATCGGCGTTCCATGGTGCAATCTCAAGTACTCGATCACTCTCTTCCTCAAGTCATCAGGAAGTGTATTCAATGGAAGATCCTTGCCACAAAAGCCCTTGACAAACTCACGGGCCGTTTTAATAACAGTCTCATCATTACTCAAGAACTGTGTTTCCTTTGCGTTTGAACTCGCATCCCTGTTAACATACAATAGATAATCCAGCGCTCGTGGAGTTTTCAAAATCCTATCGGCATACTCAGGGCGAATAACAGACGCCGGATCAAAATGGCCGTTCGGCATCACCCTGAGGCCAGACGGAATAGGTTGACGCGTGTGATACACATCCCTTGCACCCCTCTGCCGAACCTCCGTTGAGGGATACATAAACTTATACTTTTCGTCCCTGAAGTGAGCGGAGATTGAAGACCACGGGTAATTGAACGCATTATTAGTCAACCTAGCACGTACTGGATTCAAGTAATCATAAGCAATGCAGGTCTTTACATCGTCAGAGTCATCGCAGGGACGAATCTTGTGAGGCACACGTGCAAAGACCTTACTCACCCGATACTTCTTCGCATACCACATAGAGTATAGTTTCTTCAACTTAATAAGCTGTTTCTCAATCACTTCCAAGACGCCATACACTACAATGTGAATATGGTTGTACATTATGCAGTATGCAACAATAATAGTCTCTGGCTCCTCGTTAAAAACTTGGGCCATAATAAGGATGACTTGCCTAAAGTCTTCTTCGTCTAGAAACAGATCGGCAGCGGTACCTTTGGTGCTGATGTGATAGTATTGTCTATTCATAGTTTAAAGTTTGACGTGAAATATACCGAAAAGTATCCGTGTATATCCGTTTTAAACGTTTATTTATAAACAAGTCTATTATGCCCTGCCCTATAGGGAAGGGAGTTCTGTCCGGCCTGGATGCGGAGCTTTGTAGAAAAGTGAATCAATGCAAAGGAGGAAGAGGCAGGGCGGGAGGAGGGCCGCCCACGTAGCCCCCCGCAGCCGCCCAGCCGCCGGAGACGCTTTATTCCGGCGGCGGTGCCGTCAATCTCACCACTCCCACGACAAAAACGCCCCAGCGTTATCAGGTGGGAGCACACCGGGACAAGAAAGCCCACAAAACGGGCGAGGTGACCGCTGGGAAGACTCGCCAGGACGAAAAACCGTCCGAAACGGGCGAGGTGTGTATTTCAGTGACACACCACGCCAAGCCAATCGGCCTCCGAAGGGCCTGGGAGGCACGTCCCACTGGCGTGGAGTGCACCCTCACCTCACTCCTCGCCAGGAGAATGCCAGAATCCGTCGTGGTGTGGTACCACAACTCTCGCAGCGCTTGCCAAGAAATCAAAGGAGAGGACCAAGGATAGGCGATGGAATATACGAAAAAAAGGACTAAGCTGATGCCTAGTCCTTTTTTAGTAAGTGCTTATTAGTGACTATTGAGCTCCGGCAGGAATTGCCACTGAACCAACTTCACTGTCTCCATCCTTAAAGTACTGGTTCTTAAGGTATAAGGTTGAAGCTCCGGTCCTAACTCTCTTGAAGTTAGCCGTAATCACATTTCCACCAGCTCTAGAGTAATCAAGGAAGCCCAATGTCTTGACAAACTGATATGAACTTCCTGTCTTGCCAGGAACGATTGTCTCACCTACAACTGCCGGCATATCAGTTCCTGCCGGGTCTAAAACCTTATTGGAGTCCTCAAAAGAGATCTCCAGAGGGAACAGTGATGACGGAAGTCCGGTAGGAAGAGTGATTTGAACATTAACTGCAGTTTCGATTGCTGAACCTGCTGCAGTAACCGTTGGAGTTCCCCAAGGCTGATAAGGAAGCACACGTACCGTGATGTCACGATAAAGCTTGTGAACCTGTCCATCAGAAGTATACTGTCCAGTTACGCGGAACTTAGTTACCTTCATCGTATCATCAGGAGCAGAAGTAGAGAATGTAACTTTAGTCCAATAATTTGAAGCCTGAGAAGGTGAAGTTTGAGAAAGAGTTCCGGTAATGGCTTTTCCTGAGCCATCTGTAATCTCCAGCGTAGCCTGGGTCGATGAAGTGATTGTAGATGCATCAGGCAGATACATATACTGGAAGGTCTTGGTCCCTGATTCCATATATGCGTGATCAAGCCATTCCACATATATACGAGCTAAACCGTCTGAGATATCTGTCAAATCCTGTGCTTCCGTCATAGTTGATACGTTGGCATTTGCAACCTTTGCCTGAGTAGGATCTGCAGCACCGCTTCTTGCTACTTTAGAGATTGTGAGCGTATATTCGTGGTTTCGGTACAAAGGAAGATAGTTGCCATCAGGATCTACGAATTCAAGTTTGTAGAAAGTATCTTTTGAATCTCCCGAGAACCTACCCTGCATCATTATATAAGGACGGCTTGACGATGCAAGGGGACGCTCATATACGAACTTGTCATTCGAGTCTGAATAAGTGGTTGTAGCTGTAGGAGCGTCTCTGCTGATTTCATCGTTCGGCATAAATCCGTCATAATTGTCCAGAAGGTCATCAAAACTCTTGAGGTAATAATCCCTGAAGTATCCGGAATTGGCGGTATCCAGTTGATCTTCAGCATATGGGCTCCACACTGCCACTGAACCGTGAGTAGGAGTATTATATACCTGATATCCAGTAAGTGTGAAGTTATCTGCTGTAACGTTAAGTTTAACCCTCGCAAAGTTGCGTATGAGTTTCAGATTCTGGAAAAGAGTCTCAGCTTCTGGTAGAGGTGACGGAGTACCGTCATTTGCGATGCTGGCCGTTCCGTGAGGAAGTACCAGGTATGTCCAATACGAACCTACGGTTCCCTCTGTCGTGAGAGTCTTCATTATATCGTCCTCATAGTCGAAATCTATAGAAGACGGACCATTTGCAAACACGTGAACAAATCTCTTGGATGTTGTCGCTGACAACGTTACCTTGAAATAGAAATCAGTATCGTTGGCAAGTGTGCCATAACTGTCCTTTTTGTTACCATCACTGTCACACGGCACTGCCTTTACATATTCATTCAGGTAGTGGTTGCCTCCAAATACAGCAACATAGATATTGTCTATATTCGGGGTCTCAGCCATAGTGGTTGCTTTTGTGTCAACCAATACTTCAGGGAAGTTCACGTGCATCATAAGGGTGACGGTCCCGTCGTTCTGCGGTTGAGGAACGTCAGGTCCCTTAACTGTGCAGGATACTGCGCCCAAGAGGGCTGCAAAGAGTATATATATTATCTTTTTCATATTCTTTCCTCCCTTCTATTAATAGTTGCGGTCTCCCCATGTAAATGGAGTCTTAGATGCAGGCCTGGTCTCAGAAGCATCTCCCCAGAACCACTCATCATATACACAGCGGACAGACTCACCATCATAAGTATCATCTGTAGCATTTGGACGCCGAGTGACATGCGGTTTAATTGTGCCGCTAGCATTGCCATTATTAACTTCGATGATTCCATTTGCCGTCCAATAATAAGAATTACCCGCTTCGGGTGTCTGACCATTGTTCGTACTATCTCCAAACAAATAAGGGATTCTTCCTAATGAAGAAAGAGTAGATATAAATTCCACTTCTGCCATTGTAGGGAGTCTCCAACGACCAGCTGGAATGCCATCCTCCTGATAACTAGCACAACGATATCGTGCTTCATCGCGAGATCTGCCAGTAGAACAAACTCCATATGATGAAGCTACCCTAATCTTAGGAGCTATCATATCTGCTGTATTTTCTTCAGAAGCAGGATGATAGTATTTTAATTGTCGATTACCGCTTTCATTAAGAGCAGGAGCAGATGCCCAGTTCATTTCTTTCTGATAATTATAATTAGCCTGATAGAAGCCGGTATCACTGTCATAATTATTGATTGTTGTTGTACGAGGGTCACCAATTGAATAAGTATCACTAACGCTGATAGTTATTACATACATATTAGGATTCTTATTATTGGCATTGTCTGTAATACCTCTAACTCTACCTAAATCAAAATCATAATATGAGCTATAATTGCGGTAAGGCCTATTTCCACCATTATAATATCCGTGAGTGTAGGTATTATTAGCTCCTTGATATGCATTAACGTATATGCCTGCGTTTCCAGTAGCTCCGTTATTACTATTAGGATCAGCAACAATATAGACATTCGGATACTGCACGAATACTACTTCACGATTGTATCCGGCAGCATCATCTACTCCTACAAGCTTCATGGTAATCTCGTAAACCCACGGGGTGACGTCCATGTGCTCGGATGTAAGTTCTGCATCAAGTTGATGTCCAACCTCGAGGTAACTGTTATCGTTGCTGAGCTCTATCCAGTTGGTAGTAGTTTCATTCTTGGTAAGGCTTAGGCCGATTACGCGGTTATTGGAGTCATAGATGAAGGAGGGAGTTCCAAGATCCGTGCGCTCTGAAGTGGTTGCACCATTCTTCACAACATACTCATTGTTGCCGGTCTTCAGGTTCTTCTGGTATACGTTTGTGATTTCAAGGTAAACCATCTCACTGGCTACGAAGCTGATACCGCTGTTCTCGGTATAGTATTCGGTGCTGTCCCTCTCGACTGAAAGGAAGGTGGCGGCTGCAACGGATGAGTTTACTTTTCCGTTCTCGCTCCAACCAACAACCTGAGCGTTGTAGCCCTTGATGGTTACAGTAGGCTCGCCCTCGTTGCCGAGGAGATCTACGGTTACGTCAAGAATGTAGTGCTTGTTTGCCTCTAAGCTGGTTATGCTCGGAGGGAACATTATCTTGTAGTAAAGCTCCTTGTTAGGAACGGTGCCGTCTTTCTCTGACCAAGGGATAATGAGCTTGAAGTAAGGCTCGTTGTCAGCTCCGGCAGTCCATTCTATAGGATATGTGTAGAATGTCTGCTGGCTATCTATCTCATAGTAGCCACTAGCAGCAGGCTCAAGGTCATCAGTATCAAGAGCATAAACCCTATAATCTGCCTGGGTATAGGTAGTCGGAAGTATAGGTGATGCATCGGCAGCGCTCAGAAGGGAGTTCTGCACGAAGTTGCACATATACAGACGCACGTTTTCAGCGCCTAACATAGGATTCCAGGTAGTACCGTCAGTGAGGGCCTTTTCCTTCAATATCTTGATGTTAACCTGCACTTTGGCGGCTATACGCTTCATATTGACGGTCTTCTCTGCCTCTACGTTGGCATAACTTCCACCACTGGCCTTGTTAATGGTCTTCTGGCCCGTCATTATGAATTCCTTGACGCGGTTCTCGGGATCTTCATCCGGAGTTACATTCCAGCCTTTATTAGGGTCAGCAGATTTATAATAGGCGAAAGTCTGATCTACGGCAGTCTGCTTTATTGTCTCAAGCTTAGCAGCTGGAATAGAATCCTGCGCATTGAAAATTGCGTAAATCTCGAACTTGCCGTCCTGGAAAAGCTCTGAGCGGGTGGGAACACCATCCTGTCCAGCTGTCAAAGAAATTGTATATGTGCTTCCTGATATCTTTGCTGCAGGATTTGAATCCCACTTTGCGTATACAGGAGCCTTGGTTGTGTCGGTATAGAAGAAGTACTCTACTGTATTGATTGCATTCTCCTTATCTACACCGGCAGATTTTACGCCGGGCTCGGCGCACAGGAGGTCAAGTGTTATCACATCCTCTCCTGCCATAGGCGGGAAGTCCGTCTTGAGGTTGCAGGCGGAGGTCAGCGCCAATGCTGCAATTGCACTAATAATTATATATGTCTTTTTCATATTCTGATCTCCTTTTCTTATCTACCCACTTTTCCTGTTATTGTCAATGCTCCACCACGGGTAATTTCAGAGTTCATATTAATTTCGCGTCCGTTCAGAACTACGAAGAAATTCAATTGGATCTGATCCGATGCTGTGGGGGCATTAGCGCCTGTGCCTCTGTCAATTGTGAAATGTACGCGGCCGCCAGTGGCACCTGTCAGTTCAATTCCGTCGTCGGCTGTAGTAGGAGTAACATCATCTGCTGAAACAAGAATTTTGTCAGTAGCGCCCGTTACCTTGATCTTCCACTTTGCTCCATTTCCTACAGGAGAATAAACAGAGAAATATGCGTGGATTGGATCAGTGGCATTTGCGAAATTATTGTTCGTCCTTCTTCCACTTCCTGAAGTAATAGCTGCTCCGGATGCATACTCGAGCGCGAGAGCATTTACAACAGCGTCAGGGCCGTAGGTGATGGTATAAGGATCTTCGCTGGCGTCATCCCAAGGAATAACGGCCAGGTCAATCACAATCTCCTGACTCAGGTTGGCAGGGATTACGATGCCGGTGATGTCGTGCTTCTTGCCGCCGACGAACTTCACAGGATCTCCCTGATTGTAACCATCACCACTCTTAGCATATGTAACTCTAAGTTTACGAGTTGCGTTGACTTCCTCTCCATCCTCATTGAATTTAAGGAAGAATGTGAAGGTGAGACCGGTGATGTCAATCGGGAATGTGTAGAAACCGAATTTGACTGAGTTTGTGACGGTTCCACCCTCGGGGAGAGTCAATTCAAGAGGAGTCGGGAAGGTGATCTGGAGGAAATTCCTGTTATCACCGCTCGGTACATTGGTTGACCAGGCTGGTGTAGTAGCATTGAAATCCACCTCTGATACGTATCCTCCGTGAAGAACGTTTGAATCAGACTCAACGTAGAAGCCTGTAAGCTTCATTGATTTCTCAGCAGCGAGAGTGAACTCGAACGATGTGAAATTGGGCGCGAAGTTCAGTGATACCGGGGCGTACCAATCTACAACCGCAGGAGTTGAGAGCAACTGAGTGCCTTTCAACATATCAGGGAATCCATTTGCAAGGATAGTCTGCTCTGACGGAATGATACTGCTCACTGTAACCTTTCCGTCCTCGATTTTAGCTCCCGATGACCAAGGGTATACTCCTACGAATTTATACGGGTCTTTATCAGTTTCACTGTACCTGAGCATTGCCTCCTCGTCTCTGATAAGTCCGGCTTTGCTTGTAGCACCAGATGTCTGGATGGACTCGCCATCTATGGTATAAACAGCAAATTTCTGGCCCTGAGGTGTCTCTGCCCTGTCGCTGAAGATGACAAGGCTGTCTCCAGCCTGCCAGTCAATCCTCTGCTTGTTTCCGACTGCTTCGCCATACGCAGCCTTGGTAATAGCGCCACTGTTAGCGGTGAAAGAAACCGCACGGCCGCCATTGTTCTCGAAAAGCCCTTTCTGGCATCCCGCCAGAACCAGCAGTGAAAGTCCTCCCAAGAGGATCTTTTTGTACATTGTCTTGCTCATAATCCTCTCTGTTTATTCGTCCCAATCGAGTTGGAAGGTTTCACTATCACCAAAAGTGTCCTGGACAATCTCGTGCCCCGGAGTCGTCACCACTTCTGATGCCGTTTGGACGGCTGAACCCAGAAGGAGGTTTCCCTCGAACACAAATCCGAGGGGGGTCATACACATTTTTTCGTAATGTTTTTTCATTGTATATGTTGATTTATTACTTTGATTCTCAACAAAATATAACCGTTAATAGCCTTTTAAGCATATTACGCAATCAAGTCACAAATTTAGAGCCTTTATTCTAAAAATACAACTTTTCTTGTATTTATTTTTATATAAATTGTTATTTAAGACATATTTCCCCTTTTGGGGAGCCCCTGTGGGGAAATATTGGGAATAATAAAACTATCAAAAAGCTATAACACTATGACTATTAATTTCTTTATCAAGGGAAAATCTACCAAGTTGTCCAAAGTATATGTCCGCCTGAGGGACGGGCGGACTGTAGACCAGACTTCACGCACCAATTTCCTGGTGCTCCCTGGAGCCTGGAACAACAAACTTGAGATCCTGAATGCCTGCAAATGCCCCGAAGAGCTGGATTGGGCAAGAATCAACGACGCCATCACCTCCCTCAGGAAATTCCTGACCAGGAAGTATATCACCGAGACGCTCAACGGAAGGGTAAGCCCGCGCTGGCTCAACGACTCCCTGGACCAGTACTTCGGCATCGGGGGCAACTACAGCTTCAACTCCGCTTTCGACAAGTTCCTTCGCGTCCACGAACTGTCAGAGAGCAGGATCAAGCAGTACGAGGTGCTCCGCCGCCTGGTGTTGCGCTTCCTTATGTGGAAAAAAGGAAAGACGGACGACGAATACGCGCGCGTTGCAGACCTCCGCGCTTTCAACTCAAGCCTCCTAACGGACCTCTGGGAGTTCACGGAAAAAGAACACCTTATATATAAAGAGCGCCCTGAGTTCTTCCAGGCCTTCCCCGACAAGCGCGAGCCGCGTCCCAGAGGCAAGAACACCATCAACAACCTCTTCAAGAAACTCCGCACCTTTTTCCATTGGTGCTCTAAGGTAGGATTGCTAGAGAAGAACCCTTTTGACAACTTCAAGGTAGGCGCCGACTTGTACGGCACCCCTGTATACCTGACTCTGGAGGAGCTTCGCACCATATCCGAGGCCGATCTCTCCGACAGCCCCCGCCTGGCGCGGCAGCGGGACGTCTTCGTTTTCCAGTGCTGCGTAGGCTGCCGCGTTGGAGACCTAACCAACTTCAAGAAGTCCAACGTGATTGACGGCGCCCTTCAGTACATCCCCCACAAAACCATCTCCAAAAACCCCAAGACCATCGTCATCCCCTTGAACGACACAGCTAAGACGATAGCGGAACGATACACCTCCTCCCCTTCCGACAAGCTGCTGCCGTTCATCTCCACCCAGAAGTACAACGAAGCTATAAAGGAAATATGCGAACGCGCCGGTATCGACCGCACGGTGACTGTATTGGACCCACTTACCCGATCGGAGCGTAAAGTGCGCATCTGCGACATAGCCAGCAGCCATATGGCACGTCGCACCTTCGCCGGCAATTTATATAAAAAGGTAAAGGATGCTGATCTGGTTTCCGCCCTCACCGGACACTCAGACGGCAGCCGGTCATTCAGCCGCTACCGCAGCATAGACGAGGACATCAAGAAAGAATTGGTGGAACTCCTGGTATAACCCTTCAGATGTGGGGAAAATGTGGGGACAAATTAATTTATTGAATTCGGATGTTATCCTAAACAGACTGCCCTCAATCTGATATTTTCATATTTCTGAAATAAAGTCACCTCTTCATGTTCTTCAGGAGGGGGTGATTGTCTTTTTTACGGCCCTGGTGATTTATGTAATGAATAATGATACATTGTAAAGAATAAAAGTTCAGATTCCCCTCGGGACGTATTTCGAGGGTAACCTTCTTCTGTCATCGCCAGTTCAGAAGGCGTCTGAAGTGGTGACGACTCCGGGACACGAAATTGTCCAGGATACTTTTGGTGATAGTGGAACCTTCCAACTCGATTGGGACGAATAAACTGAGAGGCTTATGAACAAGACAATGTACAAAAAAATCCTCTTGGGAGGACTTTCACTGCTGGTTCTGGCAGGATGCCAGAAAGGGCTTTTCGAGAACAAGGGCGGTCGCGCTGTGTCATTCACTGCTACTTCCGGTGTGAATACTAAGGCTGCATATGCACAAGGCGATGGTGCCGTTGCTGGCAACAAGCAGAGGATTAACTGGGAGGCTGGTGACAGCCTTGTAATCTTCAGCGACAGGGCAGAGACTCCTCAGGGCCTTAAATTCGCAGGATACACTATTGATGGAACAACCATCCAGACAGTTGGCGCAACAAGCAAGGCTGGACTTATCAGAAACGAGGAGGCAATGCTCAGGTACAGTGAAACTGATAAGGACCCGTACACATTTGTTGGCGTATATCCGGCGTCCGGCGTCAGCATCACCGACGGAGTGGTTACCGTAAGAAGCCAGATTCCGTCTCAGCAGACAATCCTTGCAAATGGATTCCCTGATATGAAAAATGGCACACAGTTACTGTCTAATGCTGCAGTAGTAGATTGGTATCAACCGGTATCACTGGACTTCAAGCCAAATTTCACATCGTTCGAGTTCACTCTCGCTGCTGAGAAATCAATGAAGCTTACAGGTTTCTACGTTGAGTCAGATTCAAACGTCCTTCACGGAGGATACGATTCTGAGATTGACCTCAATGCTGCGTCTCCGGCATGGAATACAACTGTAGAGAACGGTGACAACAGGAAATTCATCCAGGTCACCTTCAATACCCCTTTGGATATGACTCTCCCTGAGGGAGAAACCAAGACCAACGAAGTCAATTTCGGTTTCTACACATTCCCCAAGACTGGCGACATTGAAAACATTTCCGGTCTTACATTCACCTTCTTCCTAGAGTTCAAAGAGGGAGAGCAGACGGTTACCGCGACCCGCAAGCTTAGGGTTACATATGCTAAGACCGAAGGTGGCCACAACCAGGGTGATCCCGTAGAGTTTGAAGCCGGAAAGAAGCACAACATCACCGGCATCGTGATACCTGCCAACCTTAGCAATGAGATTGTGATTGACCTCGCCGTTATTCCTTGGGAAGATCCTGAGACAGATGCTATAGAATATGGCCCTGACGCTGTGGTCAACGCACTTGCGCTTGAATTTGCTTCGGGAGCAGCTAAAACAGAGGGTGGTAGCAGAAGGCGGAATAACAATTTTGCTGACGACACCCACCCTATCAATGCTTACTTCTCAGTATTCTCACCTAATGACGCTCAGTGGAAGATCAAGGTAACAGGCGATACTGATAAACTCCTCGTTACAGCAGATGATGCAACGTCTACATCAACTGATGATGGACTTGAACTGACAGGCGCTGTTGGTGGCCGAGTGCACTTCAAAGTTGACAGGGCGGAAGGAGCCACTATCACTGACGCCACTCAGATCCAATTGAACTTCTACGTAGTCGTTGACGGCCGGGAGATAAGCATAAACTCTGAGATTACAAGAGCCAATGCTCTTACAATCACCGGCAAAGTTGGTAACTAATAAAGAATAACGAGTATGAAAAAGATATATATACTTATTAGCACTGTTGCGGCACTTGCATTGACATCTGCTTGTAACCTCAAGACGGAGTATCCTCCGATAAACGAGACAGGTGTTATATCCCTTGATCTTAAGTATTCAGAACCAGGTGTGAAGTCTGACGGAGTGGGTAATGAGAATGACATAAATTCCGTAGATTACTTCTTCTATACTGATACCACCAAGGCTCCTGTATATAGCTTTAGGGATGAAAATCCAAGCGTTGACGGTATTGTTTATACCATATCTCTTACTGCCGGCCAGGATGGTGTTCCTTCTCGCTCGAATCTTTTCAAGGACGGCCAGTTCGAGCTCTATGCAGTTTTCAACGCACCTGAAGAGATCACACCTGCAGATCTAACTACTGTAAAGCAGACAGCTGTTGACTTATCCTTCGCTTATTACACTGAAGATGCAGACGGCAATAAGACTTGGTATGTCACACCTGACGATGATCCTGTGGCTAGTCACCCTAAGTATTTCGTGATGACTGGCCAGAAGACTATCAAAAAAGCCAGCGGAGGAGAATACGCAAACGTGCAGGAGACTGTTGACATGAAGAGGCTTGTCGCTAAGGTGTCTGCTAAAATAAAGATTCTCCAGAGCAAAACCGTTTCCGGCCTCACTTGGAAACCATTCATCGGAGGTAACAATGTACATCTGTATCTGTGCAATTTCGTTCAGAACTCATTGCTGAGTGCTGCTGACGAGACTCCTATTCTTCCTGCTGAATATACTCAGGCTGATTACACGAATTATGTCCTCAATACTAGTGGCACTCCTGCCACGGAAGGCAATTATTATGTATTCGAAAGCCAGCAGGACTTCTACACATATCCTATTGAGTGGACACCGGGATCAGATAAAGAGCCTTACCTCAAACTTGTTCTTCCTTGGAAGGAAGATGAAGGTACCGTTCCTAACAAGGAGCTTTATTACAAGATAATGTTCCCTTCTGACATCACAAGCATAGAGGCTAATAAGTTCTACCAGCTAGAGGTTGCCGTGGGACTCATCGGTAACGAGGGAGACCCCGTTGTTGTTGTCCCGGGATACAATGCACAGGTGGTTGACTGGAAGGCGAACAGCAAAGTCAGCTCCGCAGTAAGTGACGCCAAGTATCTTTCCATAGAAAAGGAAAGCGTAGAGTATTACACTAAGACCAGCGGTATCTCATTCTCCGCCAGCGAGCATGTATACCTTGAGATCAAAAACGTTTACCAGAAGAATCTTGAGTCGGGTAATAATGAGTACATTGTAAAGGAAGGAGTCCTTCAGAATGGTGAGAATGGTACAACGAATGTTCGCTCAGATTTAGGTGCTAAGTCTTGGATTTCTGATAGTGACGGTAATATCATAGGACTGAAAGTTGGTGAAGAGAATTGGATTGATCTTAGCAACACAGACAACTATCTTGAAGTCGGTCATACTCTTAATGCAAACCTTACATCCGAGCATATGGATGTAACTCCTTGGTTTTATGAGATTACAATGAAACTCGTGGGTGTAGATGGTTCCGACTATGACCGTGATGTTGTATTCGAACAGTGCCCGAATGTATATGTGGTAGAGGATCCAAATAGAAGACTCAATTCTACAGGTGGCGTATATATTAATACTCGTAATGGAAATAATGCTGAATATGGAGGAGTAAACGGTTTGACTGGAAGTAATACGAATGGTAGTATGTATGTCATTACTATTGCAGTAAGTGATACATATATGATTGGTGATCCAAGAGGCGGTGTTAACAATAATCTTGGTGACTACAACAATAACTGGTCAAGGGAAGGAAGGTGGACAGAAGGAGCAGAAACAAATCATCGTTTGACTTATTATCATCCGGCGTCCACGAGTAATGATTATAGTGATATGATTGCTCCTAAGATTCGTATCGCTTCTTCCTATGGTGTAACGAGTACTATTAGCAAAAATGATGCACTGAAACGGTGTGCCAGTTATCAAGAGGATGGTATCCCTGCAGGTCGTTGGAGGTTGCCTACCAAGGCGGAAGTGAAATTTATCTGTGCACTCTCTACCATGCAGCGTATTCCTATCTTGTTCGGTCAAGCAGCTACAAGACAAAACGACACATATTCTAAGTATTGGACGGGATATGGTGCTATTGAAGTTAACAATTATCGAAAGACTGTCCGAGATAATACCAATAATAATAATGCTTATGTCCGTTGTGTTTATGATGAGTGGTTCTGGGGAGATGCTACGGAAACCAGGCCAGTAGATGACAATCAATATTATTGGGGAGACCGTGATTATCAATAACAGAGAGGAAAGAATATGAAAAAGATTATATATATACTCTTCGCAGCCCTTATAGGGGCAGTATCCTGCACCATCAACGGACCAGAGGTCCCTCAGCCGCAGGATGGAAAAGTTACCATTATGATGAAGGTGACCTTCCCTGAAGTATTGGTAAGTACCAAAGGTACCGATATGGCAGACACTCCGAACATTGATAACATCTACGTGGCCACTTTCGGAACTAATCATTACCTTAACGATTACGTGAAGGCAGTGCCGTGTGATAGTCAGGGTAACAAAAAAGACAGTTATGGCGAGCTTGACAACAATACTGATTTCTTCTTCAAAGTTACTCTTTCAGCAACTACTTCTAAAAGATATGTCCACGTGTTTGCCAACGCTCCGTCTTCTATAGACTTCGGCTATGAGGACGAAATAATGAAGACTCTCACTACAGAGGGTACAGTTGGTTCATATTGGACATACATAGTACTTCCTCACGGAACTGCCACAATTGATGATAAAGGAGTAGCAAAAACAAGTGAGGAAGCCGAGGAACTCTTCCATAATCTCAAGCTCATCAGAAACTTTGCAAGGATCAAGCTTGATATTGCTGAGGGAGTTAATTTTGAGCTCACAGGTTATAAAGTATACAACACCCCTACTCACGGATCGGTAGCTGTATGGAGTGACGATTTGATAGACTCCAGCGATGATAGGCCAGCGGCCACAGGCTTCTTCAAGGATTACTATGAAAAAGATCTTACTTGGCTCCTTGACAATTACGATGCATGCATGCCGAATGATGAGATCAGTACAGATACTCCTTCTACTTCAACTGTTTATGACAAGAATGATAAGTATGTGTATGAGCGCCCCGACGCAGAATCAAGCCGTCCATACATCATAATGGCAGGAAAGTTTAATGGTGACCGCTATGACACATATTACAAGCTTGAGCTCGTAGACCCTGACGGAAACTATCTTCCCATTTTGCGCAACCACGAGTATCTTCTTCATCTCAACGCTGTTTCAAAGAGAGGAACCACGGATCCTACTCAAGCCAAGGTGTCAAATGCCAACGTTTCCTCTATGACTGAGACAGAGAACCTTTCAGATCTCTCCAATGGTATTTCCCGAATATATGTACAGTGGTTGGATCGTGCTTATATGGCGGCAGGAACTCAGTATTTCCAATATAAGTATCTTCCAGTTGCCACTCAATCAACCCCAGCACAAGCTACTCTTTCTATCATTTCAGGAGAAGGAGAAGCTATTAACGGGTCACTATCTCAGACAAGTTCACCTGATGCCCAGGGTTGGTATACCGTTACATTTACCACTAACGCTCCAAGCACAACTGATGATACAGAGAAGATTACCAAGTTCCGTGTGACAGGTACCCACGATGACCAGAAACTTTATCGTGACATTACTGTCCGCCTTCTTCCTTACCTGACCTGGGGAACGCCAAGTGTTACTGCATCTGGTGGAGCTGTCGGAACTGCGGTTAATGTCACTATCACTCTCAAGACCGGTCTTCCCGCTTCAATATTCCCGCTCGAGATTTCATTTGAAGACAGAGATAGAGTTCTTGATCCTGCTAAAGTTGTAGGAGGTCTGCCTGATATGACTGCTGTTATTGGACCAACTATTGTTGCAGGTAAGAGTGGACAATCATACCAGTTTGTCAAGACCATAAGTTACCTTGATTATCAAAGAGAGGGTGGTAATGTTATTATTTGTAGATTTGAGCGTGTCAAAGCAAATGATAATTCTGTCCTTTATTTTAAGAATCAGTATTTCCAGAATGTAGGTTCTGTTAATATCCCTGCGGGAGCACAGAATTAAGCAATTTACAACTTTTTGACTATCCGGTAACACTATAGAGAGTCAAAATAAGTAAACACAAGAATGGGCTACGCTCACGCGTAGCCCATTCTTCATATTTCCTGCTTCCTCTCTGAGACTTGGTTGGGGAATTGTTTCTGGTATTATGCCCACCGCGTAATAGTTTCTGACAGTTTGTTCAGAAATGGGTGCTCTGGTGAACGAAACGACTTGGAAGAACCATTTGGTTCAGAAAATAACCTTTTCCTGAACCAAACCTTCAAGATTACTACTTTGGTTCAAAAACAGCCCTCTCGCTGAACGAAATGGGATGGGGATCCTTCCAAAATCGGGTAAGTGCCTCTAAATGACAAAAATGCGGTCGATTGACCGCATTTTTTGTGTTCAATTCCCCCTCGGATTTGAACCTTCATTCTTATTGAAAAAGTAACTGTTTTTGTTAATTAATTCTTTACTTATGCTAAAAAAGGTGCCTGAAACCGCAACTTATTACACCGTGCATTCCGATTCCGAGCTCGATGAAGCCTCGGGAGTTCAAATTTCCGGCTTCGAAACCTATCAAGCCAAGCTGCACACTGGGAGCGAGGCTGGTTTCCTCTCCAATGGCTGTCAGGACGCCGGCTGAAAGGCGCGAGTAAAGCGCCAGCTTCTCGCGGCGCAGCCAGTTGGCTTTGGCCGTAGCAAACGCGTTAAGGGTGTTGATATTGGACTTGGTGGGGTTGTCTGTGGGATTACCGTCCGAGTCCCTGCCTTCCATTACCAGGGTGTCGATCTCTCCGGAGACTCCCCCTCCCAGCCATAGCCAGGAGTTTGTCTTGTGAAGGTACTCCAACTGAAGAGAGCCTGTGCTGAGTATATCCGTAGGGGCCGCGTGGCCAAGTGTGAACGCCGCTCCCAACACGCCTCCCAGCACTGTCGCAAACTGTGTCACAGTGAAGTAGCCGTACGATATATTGATATCGTTCACAGGGCCCTCGTTGTACTGCTGCGACCTCAACTGCGGAGCGCCCAGCAACATTACCCCAATCAATACAGCAATAATCCTTTTCATATTATATATGCCTTTGAAAATCCATCTTCTCGTGCAGAACACGTAGGATACGTATAGTATTATTAGATAAAACCCTGTAAAAAATAATATGATGGCTATGTTTAATACCTCTCAGCCCTGGACGGATAGTATCATAGTTCAAACTGCCTGGATAATTATTTCCCGAAATACTCTCACAAGTGTCAAGTAACTCATTGTACAGACAAAACCATCTTTGTCATCCTGCTATTCCTCCAAACTTTCTGCCATCAACTCTTCCAAAAATTTGTCACGATCGAAATCTTTCACATCCGGACTTTCATCGCCCTCATCTATTAGAGTGCGTACTGTTGCAAGCCAAGTCTCATCTTCTTCCAGGCGCCGTAATGCTGCACGTACAACTTCACTGACATTATTATACCTTCCGGATGCAATATTATTCTGGATAAACTCCTCATAATGAGGACCTAATGTAACGGTTACTGTCCTAGCCATATTTCTATAATTTACCAGAACAAATGTAAGAATATTTCTTACAATCTACAATTATTTTGAGGATTTTTGGGCCATCAGTTGTATCGCCACGATAAAGGCGATGCCTATGAGACACCAGAGGATGGCGGGGCCGAGGTCGGGGAGATGCCCGATCTGGTCGGGCATGACGTCCTCAATATTGGCCCAGGGCCAGACTTTGACCAGGGAGCCCAGGACGAAACCGGTGAGCACCAGCATTGTCTGACGCTCCCAACGGGCGAGCAGCCAGTGCAGGAGCTTTGCGAACGCGAGGATGCCCACGAGGCAGCCGAGTGCGAACACTGCGAGCACGCCCCAGTCCAGGTTGCTGACGGCGGACATCATATAGTCGTACTTTCCCATTACCACCAGGATGAAGCTGCCGGACACGCCCGGAAGAATCATCGTGCAGATGGCTATTGCGCCGCATATGAAGATGAACAGCAGGTTGTCAGGCGTCTGCGAGGGCGAAAGGGTGCAGACCAGCAGCCCGAGCGCTACGCCTGCGACCAGCAGCAGCGCATCGGCGAGCTTCCAGCCCTTCACTGCCTTCAGCATGAAGAATGCGGAAGCCAGTATCAGGCCGAAGAAGAACGCCCATGTGGCCACGGGATGCTCCGCCAGGCAGTATTCCAGCAGTTTGGCCAGGGTAAATACGCTCAGGACAACTCCGATGGCCAAAGCCACCAGGAACCACCCGTCTATCTTTTTCCAGAAGGACTTGAAACGGCCGTGAAGCAGTTCTTTCCAGGTATCCCAGCTGAGAACTGCGTTCAGCGCTTCAATTATCTTGGAATAGATGCCGGAAATGAGGGCTATGGTACCTCCGGAAACGCCGGGCACCACGTTGGCGGCGCCCATAAAGAAACCTTTTACAGCTGTGACTATATGGTTTACAAGACTTTCCATTTCATCTTGTCAAGATACTCTATCATAGTGCAGAAACTCTCCATAGGGGAAAGCGGCTCTTCGTCTGCATCCTTGAGAAGCATGTCGTAAGCGTTGGGCTCGAACTCTACGCGCCCTATCTTGAAACGGGCTCCGGAAACACGGACTATGTATTCCATCATAAAGCAGGTATCCTGCACCAGGTTAATGAGCACGTCCGGCTTCTGGCTCACTATCAGCGGTATCTTGTCTGTCAAGGGCTTTCCGTAGCGGGAAATGTCCGCCAGGGTCACGGTCTGGTCCGGAGGGGTTGTGAGAATGGTCTTCTTGTCTATCTTGGCAGGATAGACATACACTATCTGGCCGCTGATGCAGCGGCGCATGAACAGGTCCAGCGCCTTGCTTCGGATCTCTTTCCAGGTGAGGTCGGTAACGTCCACCAGTACCAGGACGCT
Organism: Bacteroidales bacterium; assembly: GCA_017437825.1. Taxonomy (GTDB): domain Bacteria; phylum Bacteroidota; class Bacteroidia; order Bacteroidales; family UBA932; genus Cryptobacteroides. The sequence continues at coordinate 14,613 of JAFRXC010000047.1, read as the reverse complement.
CTTGACGTCTTTGCTGAGGACAGGTTCCGGAACCTCCTCGCCCTCCGGCACGGGTGCCGGCATCAGGGCTTCGCGCAGGTTCCTTGCCTGCAGGTATTTTGTTAAGAAATTAGCCATATCAGTTATTGCTGTACTCCGCCAGCAGCGTGCGGATTTCTTCTTTTGCTGCCTTCCATCTGGGAATGTCTATCTTGCTTCCTATCACCTCTACCACCTTGGCGGCTATGATGCTGCCCACCTTGCCGCATACCTCCAACGGCATTCCGAGGGAATGCGCGTAGAGGAAGCCCGCGGCGTAGGTGTCCCCTGCCCCGGTGGCGTCTATGGCCTCGCCCGGCCAGGACCCGATGAAGAACGCCTGGTCCCCGCTCTTGACCCAGCTGCCGGCCTTACCCACCTTGACTACGGCGATGGGGCAGACGTCAGCCATATAGTCCAGCGCCTTGCGCGGATCGCTGTGATGAGTGAACACGCGCGACTCGGACTCGTTGGCGAAGAGGATATCGACGTACTTCTCCACCACGTCGTGCAGGAAAGTCTCGTTGGACTGCACCACGTTGTAGGAGGCCAGGTCCAGGGAGATGATGCAGCCCGCCTCGCGCGCCATTTTCAGGGCCGTGCGGACTACGTCCTGGTTCTGTACCAGATAGCCTTCGATATGGAAATAGTCCATACCCTGGAAGAATTCCGGCTTGAGGTCTTCCGGAACCAGCTCCAGCGCAGCGCCGAGGCACACTGCGAAGGTCCTTTCGGCGTTTGCTCCGGAGACGAACACTATGGATTTTCCGGTGGAGTTCTTTCCTTTGAGCATAGTGCACTTTACGCCGTACTGTTCCTCGTCGCTCTGGAAGAGGTGGCCTATTTCGTCATCCCCTATCTTGCCGATGTAATATGACGGCATTCCGAAAATGGAGGTGCAGGTGATGGTGTTGGCGGCGGAGCCTCCGGCAACGTAATGGACGTCCATATCCTTGATTCTGGACCAGATTTTGTCGCCGGTTTCCATATCTATGTGCTGCATACTGCCCTTTGGGAGGTGGAACTCCTTCAGGAGGCTGTCATCAGGCAGGATGGCCAGTATGTCGGTAAGGGCGTTACCTATCCCCAGTATAGACTTCATAGGGGTCAAAGTTAACAAATAATCGGTATATTTGCAGAGATATGGATTCCAAAGTTAAAAAGATACTTAAGTACGTCCTTTCATTTGCCCTTGCAGGAGGTCTCATAGCCTACTCCTGCAGCAAGGTGGACTGGAACAGTCTGGGCAAGGCCGTGGGATCCTGCCGTTGGGGGTACATCCTTCTGGCAATGCTGGCCGGAATAGTGGCCATGTACTTCCGCGCGCTGCGCTGGAGGCTGACTATCAAGCCTATAGCCCCTTCCATAACGCGAATGACATCGTTCCACGGAGTTAATATAGGTAACCTTTCGAATATGGCGGTGCCGTACTCGGGAGAGCTGGTGCGCTGCGGAGTGATAACCTCCGGCACGGGCGCACCGTACGACCAGGTGCTGGGCACCGTGGCCCTCGACAGGGTTTGGGACCTGGTTTCGATGATCGCCACGCTCCTGCTGGTGATGCTGCTGGGAGGCGGGCGCTTCGGAGAATTCGTCTCCGGGTGGGTGCGCGACAGTTTCGACGCATCGTTCCTGCTGATAATAGCGCTGCTGCTGGTTGCGGGAGGCGCTTTCGTGGCCGCTGTGGCGCTTCTGCGCAAGCACGACAGCGCCCTGGGCCGTCTCTGCGCCAAAATCTACGGTATACTTCGCGGAATGCTCCAGGGCTTCGGCAGCTGCATCCGGATGAAGGGCAAATGGCTGTTCGTGTTCTACACGGTGATTGTCTGGAGCATGTACTGGCTGCAGAGCGTGTGCACCATCAACGCCCTCCAGGGAGTGTTCAGCGACCTGGGCCTGGTGGACGCGCTGTGCCTGACGCTCATCGGAAGCCTGGCTTCCGTGCTGCCGGCGCCGGGCAGCTTCGGCACTTTCCACGCAATAATCCAGTTTGCGCTCTCTTCAGTCTATTTCCAGGGCATTCTGGCAATGGATAAAGTGGCTGCGGATTCCTACGGAATGACCTACGCGATAATGGCGCACGAGACACAGGCAATAGTGTTCATAGTCCTGGGAGTGTTCTCCCTCATTTTGTTATCGGTAAATAAAAAGAAATCTATATGAGACCGCTTTATCTGACAAACACCCTTTCCCGCCGCAAGGAACTGTTCACCCCCGTCAACGAGGGGCGCGTGGGAATGTACGTGTGCGGCCCTACGGTGTACGGCGACGCCCATCTGGGCCACGCCCGCCCGGGCGTAACCTACGACGTGCTGCAGAAGCTGCTGCGCCACCTCGGGTACAAGGTGCGCTATGTGCGCAACATCACCGACGTGGGCCATCTTGAGCACGATGCGGACGAGGGTGAGGACAAGATAGCCAAGAAGGCCCGCCTGGAGCAGCTGGAGCCGATGGAGGTGGTGCAGACCTACACCCTCCGCTACCACGACGCAATGCGCCAGCTGAACGTTGCTCCGCCTTCGATAGAGCCGCGCGCCTCGGGACACATAGTGGAGCAGATAGAGGCGGTCAAGAAGATCCTTGAAGCCGGTTACGCATACGAGAGTAACGGCAGCATCTACTTCGATGTGGAGAAGTACAACGCCGACCACCACTACGGAGTGCTGTCCGGCCGGACGCTGGACGCGACCCTGGAAGGGACGCGTTCCCTGGACGGCCAGGAGGACAAGCGTGCCCCGTACGACTTCGCCCTCTGGAAGAAAGCCGAGCCGCAGCATATAATGAAGTGGCCCTCCCCCTGGGGCGAAGGCTTCCCGGGATGGCACCTGGAGTGCTCCGTGATGGGAGAGAAGTACCTTGGCTGGGAGTTCGACATCCACGGCGGAGGAATGGACCTGATGTTCCCCCACCACGAGTGCGAGATAGCCCAGAACGTGGCTTCCCGCGGAACCGGCGGCGTGCGCTACTGGGTCCACAACAATATGATAACCATCAACGGACAGAAGATGGGCAAGTCCCTGGGCAACTTCATAACCCTTCCGGAACTGTTCAGCGGGAACCACCCCAAACTGGAGCGCGCATACGGCCCTATGACCGTGCGTTTCTTCATTCTGCAAGCGCATTACCGCGGAACTCTGGACTTCTCCAACGAAGCGCTCCAGGCCGCGGAAAAGGGCTATAAACGCGTAATGCAGGCCGCCCGCGACCTGTACGCGCTGGCCGGGCGCAAGGCCCCCGAATACGCCTACGGCGAATTCGGTTTCGGGGCCGCGCCGGACACCTGCCCCGCCGACAATCCTGAAATCCGCGCAATCTTCGACGGTATCTACGAAGCCCTCTGCGACGATATGAACACCCCCGTCGCCCTGGCCCACATCTCCTCCGCCGTCAAGATCATCAACTCCGCCAAGGACAAGCAGCTCAAGCTGTCCGACGGCGACCTGGCCACGCTGACCCAGATCTTCGACGACATAGTCTTCGGAGTGCTGGGACTGCGGGACGAGGACGCCTCCGGCGGCAAGGCGGACGGTGTCATCGCGGGCCTGATGGACATGGTCCTCGAGAGCCGCGCCGCGGCCAAGGCCGCTAAGGACTGGGCCGCCTCGGACCGCATCCGCGACAGCCTCAAGAAGCTGGGCATCATCGTCAAGGACACCAAGGACGGCGCCGAGTGGACATTGGAATAATTCTGGCCTCACATATATGAAATTCATCAGTTGGAACGTAAACGGCCTCAGGGCCGTGGCGGGCAAGGGCTTCGCCGACATATTCGACGCCTTCGACGCGGACTTCGTCTGCCTGCAGGAGACCAAGTTGCAGGCCGGGCAGCTGGACCTGGAATTCCTGGGATACGAATCCTACTGGAACTACGCCCAGAAGAAAGGCTACTCCGGCACTGCCATCTATACCCGGCAGCACCCCCTGGGCGTCAGCTACGGGATCGGCATTGAAGAGCACGACACCGAAGGCCGCGTAATCACACTGGAAATGCCTGGCTTCTTCCTGGTGAATGTCTACACTCCCAACTCCCAGGACGGCCTCCGCCGCCTTGACTACCGTATGCAGTGGGAAGACGCCTTTCGCGCCTACCTCTGCGGCCTGGCGGCCCGCAAAGGCGTAATCGTCTGCGGCGACATGAACGTCGCCCACGAAGAAATCGACCTGAAGAACCCCGCCACCAACCACCTGAACGCCGGCTTCTCAGACGAGGAGCGCGCCAAGATGACGCAGCTCCTGGGCGCCGGCTTCACGGACACCTGGCGCTCCCTTCACCCCGGCGAGGCCAAGTACTCCTGGTGGTCCTACCGAATGAACGCCCGCGAAAGGAACGTAGGTTGGCGCATCGACTATTTCCTGGTCTCCCAATCCCTCAAGGACCGCATCCAGGACGCCGACATCCTGAACGACATCTTCGGCTCCGACCACTGCCCCGTCTCCCTCACCCTCTCCGTGTAGCGGAACCAACTGCCCCGTCTCCCCCACCGTCAAATACCCCCCCCGAATCCCCGTCCTCCTCCATTTCCACTTCATTTTCTCTTCCCCTCCTCCTCCCATATACATAGCGGCCTCTTTTGCGTTCCTGCAATAGAGCCGTGGCGTGCAACCAACTGTTAATCAATCCTTTAAGTACTCGGCACCCTCTCTGTTTTGAGTAGAGTGCCTACCATTTAATTAATTCACAGTAAACACTTTACACTCCACAGGCACTCTGGATGGTTTTATTATTTACGGGGCAGATGAAGGAATTTTCGGATATGCTTTGGCTGAAATCCCGCACGATTGAACTGCCATATAATCTTAGCAAGTTCTTCTTCCGGCAAACCTTCAAAGTTGCAAGTGCTCAGATCTATACCTAAATCCAAAGCCAGCCTCATCATCTCTTTATAAAGACTGTAGTCTTCATAGTCTTCAGGAATGTCATGCTCGCTTCCAGAGTTGGCACTTATTGCTATCAGGGCATTTCCAATATCACCCTGATAATACCCTGCAAGTTCCTTAAAATCAAGGCAATTATGCATTGAGATTATTCTATCTGTCAACTGAGCGGATTCTTTCTTCGACAAGCCTTTATATAGAATCCCCTGACAAGTATAATCCAATGGAATACCCGTGTCGAAATAATACTGCAGCATTGACAGAGACCTTCTGAGTCTATAAGAGGCTTTGCTCAGTTGTAATTTCTCAGAAAAAGGATGGTCGGAGTTCCTATAGGCCATCAGGTTCCACCTGTATTCCTCAATGTTCTTACATAGTCCTCCTACGACAGGATTATTCACTATATATGCGATATTGTCCCTCACTTTCTTGCCGACTGTCTTCGGCGCAAATCCGAATGATTTCATGAAGAGGGGCCCTTTCCTGTGATGCTGGGCATTGTATTTCCGGCTGAATTCCGAGGCCAGCCTGCAGTGGAACAATACGAATTCTTCCCGGGAAGGGGCCGTTTCATTTGAATGGATATGGTTAGGCATTATGCTTATCGCCATAGTCTTAATCCCATAGCGCTTAGCAAGATGATAATAAAGAGTCAGATAATAGATGCAGTCTTGTATAGAGTAGAAGATAATGTTTCCATCAACTGCTTTTGAGTACACATGATGTGTCTGACATTCCCGGTATTTTCTGTAATCCTTACTCACGGCTCTCTCTCACTTTGATTACACTCCAAAGATAATTGAATCTGCAATATGTTAATCTATTCTGCCTAAAGAAAAACGCTTATTTGACCCGTGGAGTGCAAACAGTTGATAATCAGTGCATAAGCTATATGTCACCTCCTGCGTTTTTGATAGGGCGCTTCCTATCTAATTCTCTAGTAATCAAAACTTTACACTCCACGACCCCAAAACAAAAAGTCGCAAGGGGGCGAAAAAAAGCGCCGCAGGGGGTGCTGCGGCGCGTTCCCGTGATTCCGTAGGGATTCGAACCCTAGACCCACAGATTAGAAATCTGTTGCTCTATCCAGCTGAGCTACGGAACCGGCCTTGTGAAATTCCCGGTCTGGCCGGGATTGTTGAAATTGTCAAGGTTGACAAAATCGGGTGCGCAAAGTTAATTCTTTATTACGGAATTCCAAAACTGGTTTGAAAGGATCGACTGCCTTGGTCCGGGAAAGATCTTAAGGAAAAGAGAAAAGGTCTTACAGGGAAGATTCTTCCGGGGAGGAGTCTGTGGGAGGGGCGGCAAGGAGTGCCATTGCGGCATCATAGTCGGCCTCGAAGACCTTGAGTTCTATGGAATCCATCACATTCAGGCTCGGATAGGACGAAACCTCTCCGAACACCACTGCCGGAATACCGTTCTCCAGCAGCATTCCTTCTGCTATGTGGGCAGAAACCGCGTCTGCATAGCGGGCTACGGTCTTGTATTCTCCGTCTTTCATAATGATGTGATTTTAATTGATATATACAAAGATACTACTATTTTGGTTTTTGGGAGCAAATCTTCTATATTTGTAGTAGAACTGTATTTATGAGAGTAGTATTACTGCAAAGAAGTCTGGCCTGGGGTGATCCCGAGGCTAATCTGTCGCATCTGGACCAGGCGCTGGACAACAATCCTGGCGCCGATCTTTATGTCCTGCCGGAAATGTTCACAACCGGCTTCGCCACACTTCCTGACGCTAAAGTAGAAGAAGAACCTTCCCAGGGCCTTGCCTGGATGAAGGCTGCTGCCAACCGCACCGGAGCCGCGATTGCCGGAAGCATCGCGCTGAGGACGGCGGAGGGCTGCCGCAACCGGTTTTACTTCGTGAAGCCGGAGATCCCCGGTCACGCCGGGGATGACGGGATGGTTGGGTACAACGGAACAGCCGGGGATGACAGGATGGCTGGGTACAACGGAATAGCCGGGGATGACGTCATGGTTGGGAACAACAAAAAGGCCGGGGATGACGGTGCGGCTGGGAAGGACGGAAAGGACGGGAACGACGGTGCGGCTGGGAACAACAAAAAGGACAGGAACGACGGCGCGAACGGGAGCGTTACCATTTACGACAAACGCCATCTGTTCACGTACGGTGGGGAGCAGGAGCGCTTTTCCGCGGGCCACGAGAGGGTCATCACCGAGTGGCGCGGCTGGAGGTTCCTGCTGACGGTGTGCTACGACCTCCGCTTCCCCATCTGGCTCCGCAACAGGGACGACTACGATGCCATCATCTGCGTAGCCAACTGGCCGGACAAGCGCCGCTACCACTGGGACACCCTGCTCAGGGCACGCGCAATAGAAAACCAGTGCTACGTTCTGGGCGTTAACCGCGTGGGAGAAGATCCGGTATGTGTATATGATGGAGGCACCGTCCTGCTGGATCCGTACGGAAATCCCGTCGCCTCCTGCCCGGACAGCACGCAGTGCGAATGCTCCGGAGAATTGGATATGAAAATGATTCAGGACTACAGGGCAAAGTTCCCTGTCCTTGAAGACGCTGATATATTTGAACTGAAATGAAAAAACTATTGTTAGGGGACGAAGCCGTAGCCCTCGGCGCCATCTACGCCGGTCTCTCCGGCGTGTACGCCTACCCGGGTACCCCTTCTACCGAAATCACTGAATTCATCCAGAACAATCCCCTGGCCCGCGAGCGAGGCATCCGCAGCCGTTGGTGCACAAATGAGAAAACCGCGATGGAAGCCGCCCTGGGAATGTCATATGCAGGAAAGCGCGCCCTGGTATGCATGAAGCACGTAGGAATGAACGTCTGCGCAGACGCATTCGTAAACAGTGCCATCACCGGTGTTAATGGAGGCCTGGTTGTCCTCGCCGCCGACGACCCGTCGATGCACTCTTCCCAGAATGAACAGGACAGCCGCTTCTACGGCAAGTTCGCAATGATACCCATTTTCGAACCCTCCACCCAGCAGGAGGCTTTCTGTATGATGAGCGAGGCGTTCGAACTTTCTGAGAAGCTGGGCGAACCCGTCCTTTTCAGGGTAGTGACCAGACTGGCCCACTCCCGTGCGGCCGTCGAAATCGGCAATCTGCAGGACCAGAATGAATTCAATCCCGCGACCGGAAAAGGCTGGATACTGCTTCCGGGCATAGCGCGCAGGCAGTACATATCACTCATCGGCAAGCAGGAAGCTATGGCTGAGGCTGCCGAGGAGTCGGAGCACAACCGCCTGGAGGAGATCCCCGATCAGGTCGGGGATGACAGGAGAGAGGTCGGGGATGACGGAAGAGAGGTCGGGGATGACAAGAAGGACGGCAGCGCACCGCTGGGCGTCATCGCCTGCGGCATCGCATACAACTACGTCTGTGAAGCCGGCGCGAAGAATGTCCTGAAGGTATCGCAGTATCCCCTTCCGCAGAAGAAGATTAAGGAACTTGCCGCCCGCAGCCAGAGCATCCTGGTAGTGGAAGACGGCCAGCCTGTGGTAGAACAGGATGTAAAGGCCATTCTGGGCGCAGACTACAAGATAGAGGGCAGGCTTAGCGGAAAGCTCCCGCGCACCGGCGAGCTGAACCCGGACAACGTGGCCGCGGCACTGGGCATCGCCCCGGGCCAGGGCTTCGCTCCGGCAAAGAACCTCGCCGCCCGCCCGCCTCAGCTCTGCCCGGGCTGCGGCCACCGCGACGTCTACAACGCCCTTAACAAAGTGGCGGCTGAATACCCCGGCGCCCGCATCTTCGGCGACATCGGCTGCTACACGCTTGGAGCGCTTCCGCCTTTCCAGAGCCTCAGCAGCTGCGTGGACATGGGCGCCTCCATCACTATGGCCAAGGGAGCCGCTGACGCGGGCCTCTTCCCGGCCATCGCCATTATCGGCGACTCCACCTTCACCCACTCCGGAATGACCGGCCTGCTGGATGCCGTGAACGACCACTCCAACATCACAGTGGTCATTTCCGACAACCTCACCACCGCGATGACCGGAGGCCAGGACTCGGCCGGAACCAGCAAGTTCGAGGCTATCTGCCTGGGCCTGGGCGTGGAGCCGGAGCACCTTCACGTAGTAAACCCCATAGCCCCCAATATGGAGGCCATCACAGCAATAATCCGCAAGGAAATAGAGTATGACGGCGTTTCTGTCATAATCCCTCGCAGAGAATGTATGCAAACCCTCAGAAGACATTCCAAGAAATGAAGACAGACATAATACTTTGCGGAGTGGGCGGACAGGGCATCCTGTCCATTGCCACAGTAATCGGCGAGGCTGCCACACAGGCCGGCCTTCACCTTAAACAGGCCGAAGTACACGGAATGAGCCAGCGCGGCGGCGACGTGCAGAGCGACCTCCGCCTCAGCACGGAGCCCATCCACAGCGACCTCATCCCCAAGGGTCACGCCGACCTCATCATTTCGATGGAGCCGATGGAAGCCCTTCGCTACATCCCCTTCCTGGACGCCGACGGCACAATCGTCACCTCGTCCAAACCATTTGTCAACATCCCTGACTACCCTGACGCAGAAGCCGTCCTGGCTGAATTGGAGAGTCTTCCGCACGTCCACAAGTTCGACATCGAATCCCTGGCGCGCGAGGCTGGCAATCCCAAGGGCGCCAACATGGCGCTCCTCGGAATGGCCGCGCGCTTTATGGGCATCCTCAGCGCACAGCAGCTGCGCGACGCCATCGGACGCATCTTCGCCGCCAAGGGCGACGCAATAGTGGAAGCCAACTGCAAGTGCTTCGACCTGGGTTACGGACTTCAGACTGAATAGATATGAACAATTCCAAATACTTCAATCCCGAAGAAGCTTTCTCCCGCCAGGAGATAGAAAAGTACCAGCTGGACAGGCTCCACAAGACTCTGGAGCACTGTATGAATTCCCCGTTCTACAGGGAGCGCTTCGCCCGCGAAGGCCTCAAGCCTTCAGACATCAAGACCCTGGACGACATTCGCAAGATCCCCTTCACCACCAAGCAGGATCTCAGGGACACCTATCCTTTCGGCATAGCCTCCGTCCCGCTTGAGCAGTGCACGCGACTGCACTCCTCCAGCGGCACTACCGGCAACCCCACCGTTATCCTGCATACCCAGAAAGACCTTCAGGAGTGGGCCAACGCGGTGGCTCGCTGCCTCTGGATGGTGGGCTGCCGCCCCAATGACGTCTTCCAGAACACTTCCGGCTACGGAATGTTCACCGGAGGCCTCGGCTTCCAGTACGGCGCCGAGCTGCTGGGAATGCTCACCGTTCCCGCCGCCGCAGGCAACACGCTCCGCCAGCTCAAGTTCTTCACCGACTTCGGCACCACCGTGGTTCACGCTATCCCCTCCTACGCCGCACGCCTCTACGAGGTGATGCAGGAGAAGGGTATCGACCCGCGCAGGGACCTCAAGCTCCGCACGCTGGTGATCGGCGCCGAGCCGCACAGCGAGGACACCCGCAGGCGCATAGAGGACATGCTGGGCGTAAAGGCTTACAACTCCTTCGGAATGAGTGAGATGTGCGGCCCCGGCGTGGCCTTCGAATGCCCTGAGCAGAACGGCATGCACATCTGGGAAGACTACTACATAGTGGAGATCGTGGATCCTGACACCCTTGAGCCCGTGCCTGACGGAGAAGTGGGCGAACTGGTACTCACCACGCTCAAGCGTGAAGCAATGCCTCTGCTCCGCTACCGCACGCGCGACCTCACCCGCATCCTCCCCGGCGACTGCCCCTGCGGACGCCATCACAAGAGACTCGACCGTATGAAAGGCCGCTCCGACGATATGATTATCCTTAAGGGAGTTAACATCTTCCCTATCCAGATAGAGACCATCCTGATGCAGTTCAAGGAACTTGCTTCGGACTACCTCATCACCCTGGAAACCAAGGAGAACAACGACGCAATGACCGTGGAGGTAGAGGTTGCGGACAACCTGTCCTTCGACGACTTCGGCCGTCTGCAGAACCTGGAGAGAGAAATCACCCGCCAGCTCCGCGACGAGATCCTCATCACCCCCAAGGTCCGTCTGGTACCAAAGGGTTCCCTGCCAAAGTCAGAAGGCAAGGCCGTACGTGTGAAAGATTTAAGGAAGAAATTTTAACTAAACGCTCAATACTATGACTGTCAACCAATTATCTGTATTCATAGAGAACAAGTCCGGCACTCTTGTAAAGGTGCTCAAACTGCTCAAGGCTCACGACATACAGTTGATAGCCTCAACCATTGCCGACACCACGGATTACGGTATCTGCCGTATCCTGTGCAGCCAACCTGACAAAGCATTCAGGATCCTGAAGGAAGCAGGCGTGGCCGTATCCCTGAGCGAAGTGTTCGCCATAGAACTGGACGACGTACCTGGCAAAGCTGCGGACGCCATCGATTTCCTGGCCAGGGAAGACATAAGCATCTCCTACTTGTATTCGTTCCTCCTGAATGGAAAGGGAGTGCTGATTTTCCGCACGGACAACACCGCCAAGGCCCAGGATGCAATAGACCGCAATGGTCTTTCCGTCATTGAAGAACAAGACATTTCAAAGCTCCTCTAAGATGTACAAGATACTTAAGAAGAGAATGCTCACTTCCAACATCTGCGAGATGGTGCTGGAGGCCCCGCGTATCGCCAAGGCCGCCCTTCCGGGTCAGTTCCTAATCGTGAGAGCCGACGAGAAGGGAGAGCGCATTCCGCTGACTATCAGCGACTACGATGCCGCCGCCGGGACGGTGACCATCGTCACACAGAAAATTGGAGCATCCACCACGGTAATAGTGGATGCCAACGAAGGCGACAGCTTCCTGGACGTGGTGGGCCCGCTGGGCAACGCTTCGGACCTTGTGGAGATGAGCCCCGAAGAACTGGCCGCGCAGAAGGTAATCTTCATAGCCGGAGGCGTGGGCACGGCTCCTGTCTATCTCCAGGCCAAGTGGCTTCACGAGAGAGGCGTGGCCGTTGACGTGATAATAGGCGCAAGGAACAAGGACCTGTTCATCTATACAGAGGAGATGCGCTCCGTCTGCGACAACCTGTTCCTCTGTACGGACGACGGCTCCTACGGCTTCCACGGCGTGGGAACCGCGCAGCTGGAAGCCCTCGTGGCAGAAGGCCGCCAGTACACCAGGGTGGTCGCCATCGGCCCCATGATCATGATGAAGTTCGCCACCCTCACCGCAAAGAAGCTGGGTCTGCCCATAGTGGTCAGCCTCAACACCTTGATGGTTGACGGAACCGGAATGTGCGGCGCCTGCCGCGTTTCCGTGGGCGGCCAGACAAAGTTCGCCTGCGTGGACGGTCCGGAATTCGACGGATATCTGGTAGATTTTGACGAGGCAATGCGTCGTCAGGGACAATATAAAGAGGAGGAATCCAAATGGCTGCAAAAATAGACAGGCTCAAAGCCCGTGAGCAGGACCCCAAGGTCCGTGCGCACAATTTCCAGGAGGTTTGCTACGGATATAACGCCCAGGAGGCCCTTCAGGAGGCTTCCAGGTGTCTGCACTGCAAGAATCCCCGCTGCGTCCAGGCCTGCCCCGTGGGCATTGCCATTCCTGATTTCATCGCCAAGGTAAAGGACGGAGACTTTGCAGGAGCCGCTGGCGTAATTGCCAAGGACTCCTCCCTTCCGGCCATCTGCGGACGTGTATGCCCGCAGGAGAGCCAGTGCGAGGGTAGCTGCGTCCTGGGCATCAAGGGCGAAAGCGTCTCCATAGGAAAACTGGAGAGGTTCGTGGGCGACTGGTCCCGCGACAACCTGCCAGTGAAGGCTGCGGCCCAGGCCCCCTCAGGGCCTAAGGTTGCAATAATCGGCAGCGGGCCCTCCGGCCTGGCCTGCGCCAACGACCTCGCCAAGCTCGGCTACGACGTCACCATCTTCGAGGCCCTGCACCGCCCCGGCGGAGTGCTGGAGTACGGCATCCCCGAATTCCGTCTGCCAAAAGACACCGTCGTGAAACACGAAATAGACAACATAGTTGCGCAGGGCGTCAAGATTGAGACCGACGTCATCATAGGACGCACTGTGACTATAGATCAACTCTTTGACGAGGAAGGTTTCAAGGCCGTGTTCATAGGCACGGGCGCCGGACTTCCCAAGTTTATGAACATCCCGGGCGAAAACCTCAACGGAGTATTCTCCGCCAACGAATTCCTCACCCGCAACAACCTGATGAAGGCCTTCAGGGACGACTACCTCACCCCTATCAAGGCCGGAAAGAAGTGCATCGTAGTAGGTGGCGGAAACGTTGCGATGGACGCGGCCCGCACAGCCATCAGGCTTGGCGCTGACACCACCATCGTATACCGCCGTACCGAGGTTGAACTCCCTGCCCGCAAGGAGGAAGTCCACCACGCCAAGGAAGAGGGCATCACCTTCGCTATGCTCACCAACCCTGTGGAAATTCTCGGGGACGACAAAGGCTGGGTGCGTGCAATCAAGTGCATTAAGATGGAACTTGGCGAACCTGACGCCAGCGGACGCCGCTCTCCCGTGGCCATCCCCGGCTCAGAGTTCGAGATTGAGGCCGATACCGTCATAATGGCTCTCGGCACCAGTCCCAACCCTCTCATTGCCAGGACCACCGCCGGTCTGGACCAGAACCGCCGCGGCTGCCTGGTAGCTGACGAATCCGGTGCCACCACCCGTCCCGGCATCTTCGCCGGAGGCGATGCCGTGACCGGCGCCGCCACCGTCATCCTCGCAATGGGAGCCGGCCGCCGCGCCGCCGCCGCCATCCACTCCTACCTCCAGAAATAAGCTTAGATCATCTTGAGCCACTTGCGGTAGCCGAGGACTGCTACTACGGTGTAGAGGCCGTAGATAGCGGCCTTGAAGGGTATTCCTTTGTAGATATAGAGGATACAGCAAACCAGGTCCACTGCCAGCCAGAGCAGCCATTGCTCGGCGTACTTCTGGGCAAGCGCCCACAAGGCAACTATGCTCAGGGCGGTGGTGAAGGAGTCTGCAACAGGCACCGTAGAATTAGTGAACGTCACGAGAATCCACCATATCCCCACCCAGAGCAGCGCAAATGCCAGCACTGAGGGCAGGATATGGGATTTCTTGTAACGCGTTATAGGTCTTTCTTTGGGTTTATCCTGTTCTTTGGCTCCCTTGGGCTTGAAGAATTTCCAGGCCAGGAATCCGTAAACGGCAGCAATACAGTAGTAGATGGCCATTCCAAAGTCGGCGTAAAGACCAGCCTTGTAATACAGGAACATATCCACTGCCGGCATTATTATGCTGGCCAGCCATAGCCAGATGCTGGCCTTGTATTCCAGGATCAGGTATATGATCCCGACTACGAAGCCAAGTATGTCCAGGAAGCGCAGGGTATCCATATTCTAGAAACGTAAAGTGATGTGACCGATTGCAGAGAACGGAGCGACAGGGACGAATCCAATCTGATAATATCTATTGCTGTCAGGATGGCCGCCGCTCCCATAGATTGCTGAATATACCCAGCCATTCTGGGCTACCCTGGCAGAGAAGATATTGCTGAAATCTACGCCCAGGACAATCTCCTTAATGAACCTGCTTGGAAGGACTGTATAGTTCAAAGACACATTTGAAAGGCTGTAGCAAGGCAGCGAGCGGTCCTTGTTCTGGGTATTGTCCAGATACATCCTGCTTACGTATGCAGTGTGCCATAATGCCTGGAAGCCCCCGAAATGCAGGTCGATGAATCCGTTCAAAATTGCGTCCGGGGAGAAGGCCAGGGCCTTGTCCGTGTA
>JAFRXC010000046.1 GCA_017437825.1 Bacteroidales bacterium | reverse complement strand
ATTTCCTGCGATTCCTGATGTCTGTCCAGGAGCACTGCCGGGAGCAGCGGGAGGTGGCCTGGTATGCACGGGAACTAAGACTTGCACCCAAATACCTCTCCGAGATCAGCAAATCCATCACCGGCCGTCCTGCCGGGGACTGGATTGACAGTTATGCCGCTCACGAACTCCAGAAACTACTATCTGACCAGCGCCTCACGCTCACCTACATTGTAGATGCCATGCATTTCTCCTCCCAGCCAGCCCTTACGCGCTATATGAAGCGTGTAATGAATACTACGCCCAGCGGATATCGCAAGAACTCATTATAATAGAAAAGCCAGTCGAATGACTGGCTTTAAAACTTAGTAGCGGGGGCAGGACTCGAACCTACGACCTCCGGGTTATGAGCCCGACAAGCTACCAACTGCTCTACCCCGCAATGTTGGACTGCAAAGGTAAGACAGTTTTCTTAAAAAACCAAACTTTTATTGTGAAGGGGGCTATGAGAGGAATCTGATCATTCCTTCCACATCGTCCTTTCCGAAGCTTCGCTGCTCGCCGCTAGCCAGGTTCTTTATCTGAACCAGACCGTCCGCAGCCTCGTTGCTTCCGTTGATGGAGATGAACGGAATGGCCTTATGGTCGGCATAGTCGAACTGTTTCTTGAGCTTAGTGTTGTCCGGATAAACCTCTACTGCCACTCCCGCCTCGCGGAGCGCTTTGGCCACCGGAAGCACATACGCCAACTCTCCCATGTTGGCGAAAAGCAGAGTCGTGGAGCTCTTGAGCCCATCAGGAAACTTGTCCAGTCCCTTGAGCACGTCGTAAATGCGGTCCGCGCCGAAAGAGACTCCCACGCCTGACATATCGGGAAGCCCGAAAATACCCGTCAGATTGTCGTAGCGTCCGCCTCCGCAGATACTGCCTATCTGATAGTCCCGGGCCTTTACCTCGAAAATTGCCCCGGTGTAATAATTGAGTCCGCGTGCTAGCGAGAGGTCAATCTCAACTGCATTCTTGATGCCAGCTGCATCTATCAGCCCAAACAATTCCTCCAGTTCTCGAAGACCTTCCATACCTGCGGCAGACTTGCCGTCCATCATCGCACGCATGCTGGCGATCTTTTCGGAAGTAGAACCAGAGAGCAAAAGAACAGGCTCCAGCACTGCTACGGCCTCGGTACTCAGGCCCTTGGAGAGCATCTCTTCCTTCACGGCATCCAGGCCGATCTTGTCAAGTTTGTCTATGGCCACGGTTATGTCAACCACCTTGTCAGGGAATCCGCAGATCTCAGCCAGGCCGGTAAGCACCTTGCGGTTGTTGATCTTTATCAGGACATTGACATCCAGCAATGAGAACACCCTGTCAACTATCTGAACCAGTTCGAGTTCGTTAACCTGGGAGCGGCTGCCGATCACATCGACGTCGCATTGATAGAACTCGCGGTAGCGGCCCTTCTGAGGCCTGTCAGCACGCCATACGGGCTGAATCTGGAAACGCTTGAAAGGGAATGAAATCTCATTCTGATGCTGTACCACGAAGCGGGCGAAAGGAACTGTCAAGTCATACCTCAGACCCTTCTCACATACCTGGGAGGCCAGCGGCTTTGACATATCCACTCCGGCAAAGGCATCACCTGAATTAAGGATCCTGAACAACAGTTTGTCACCTTCTTCGCCATACTTTCCCATCAGCGTCTGGAGGTTCTCCATTGCCGGGGTCTCTATCTGGGAATAGCCGTATGTTCTGAACACAGAACGGATTGTATCGAATATGTAGTTCCTCTGAGCCATCTCCTGCTGGGAGAAATCCCTGGTGCCCTTTGGAATAGATGGTTTTTGTGCCATAAAAAACAGTTAATTAACGCTGCAAATTTAGCATTTATTTGGGGTTTTTCTTAATTTTGTCTGATTATACGCAATTAACGATGAAACAATTTTTCAAGACAGTTCTGGCCGTAATATGCGGCATCATAATCCTACACGTATTCATGTTAGTACTGGGTCTGGCCTTTATGGGCGCGGCCCTCGCAGGTTCCGGCAAATCCACTTCGCTTCCCAAAGAAGGCGTCCTTTACATAGATATGGGCGAATTCTCGCTGGGAGAGCAGAAGACTGACGCCGCCCCCATGGACATCCTCCAGGGCAACACGGGCCCCGTCATAGGAATCTGGGATGCAGTGCAGGCATTGAACATTGCCGCAAAGGACCCCGCCGTAAAATATATATACCTTTTCCCTGAGGGAGCCTCAGGCGGAACAGCCACAATGCAGGAGTTCCGTACTGCCCTGGACAACTGCCGCAAGAGCGGCAAGGCCATTGTGGCAAAACTCACTGCCCCCAGCAACGGCGCCCTCTACCTGGCTTCAGCCGCAGACAAGGTTTACCTGAGTTCCTATGAGGGCACCACCGCCTTCATCAACGGTCTCAGCACCCAGCTGGTATTCTATAAGGACCTTCTGGACAAGTTTGGAGTGAACGTTCAGCTCATCCGCCACGGCAAATACAAATCAGCAGGCGAAGGATATATAAAGAACGCCCCCAGCCCCGAGAACCTGGAGCAGAACCAGGTGATGGTCGACGGAATCTGGAAGAGCTACGCAAGCGCCATTGCCGACAGCCGCGGTCTGAGCCTCGAGAAATTCAATGAGCTGGTGGACAATCTCCAGCTCGGCTTCCCCGAAGACCTCCTCAACGCCGGCCTGGTGGACGGCCTGGTAACCACTGAGGAATTCAAGCAGAAACTCACGGACCTGGCTGTCGCCAAGGAATATGACGACATAAAATTCATCCACTTTGACAAGTACGTAGAGGCCAAGGTCAAGGACAACCTCAAGTCAAAGAAGAAGATAGCCATCATCTATGCCGACGGCGAGATTGTAGACGGAACCCAGAAACAGCAGATTGCCGGCACCTACTTCTCCAAGGTGATTG
The DNA here is from genome assembly GCA_017437825.1 of Bacteroidales bacterium. Taxonomy (GTDB): domain Bacteria; phylum Bacteroidota; class Bacteroidia; order Bacteroidales; family UBA932; genus Cryptobacteroides. Next base: position 40,518 of record JAFRXC010000046.1, on the reverse strand, counting down.
CAGACGTGCGCAAGGACTCCACCATCAAGGCCGTGGTATTCAGGGTCAACTCCCCCGGCGGAAGCGTCTATGCCTCTGATCAGATCAAGACCGAAATCGACCTTCTTGCCAAGGACAAGCCGGTTGTCGCCTCTTACGGCAACTACGCCGCATCCGGCGGATACTGGATCTCCAACAGTTGCGAGAAGATATTCGCCAACCCTGCAACCCTCACCGGATCCATCGGCGTCTTCAGTATGATTCCAGACATCAGCGGAACCATAAAGGACATCGCACACCTGAACATCGTAAGTGTCAATTCAAACAAACACTCCGACATGATGAGTATGGTATCCCCTCTGGACGAGGAAGAGACTGCATTTATGCAGGCCACCATCGAGCGCATCTACGAAGGCTTCGTGAACAACGTGGCCAAGGGCCGCGACCTGGATCCCGAATTCGTGGACTCCATAGCCCAGGGACGCGTATGGACAGGACAGGACGCCCTTGAAATAGGCCTCGTGGACGAGCTCGGCACCCTGGAGGACGCTCTCAAATACACCGTGAACCTCATAGAGCCGGGAACCGACCTCTCCAACTGGCGCATAATGTCATACCCCAAGCCTATGACCCAGATGGAAATGCTTATGGAGAGCCTGGGCAAGGGCAATACCGCCAAGGCAAACATCTTCAAGGGAACACCTCTCGAAGGCCCCGCCACCACCGCCCTCAGATGGGTCGAGAACTGGCAGAAGCATCCTGACACATATCTTTTCGCCAGGATTCCTTACGACATAATCATCAAATAACCTAATACCACGTTTTTATGAAGAAAAAGCTGTTCATCTCCCTGATTACGGCCGCGGTGGCAATCCCCGCAGTCGTAATGGCGATCGCTGCTTGCAACAACGGCTCAAGGCCTGAAGGCCCTTGCGACGTGTACGCAGCCGGCGGAACGCCCTGCGCTTCCGCACACAGCACCACCCGTGCGCTCTTCAAGGCGTACAATGGTCCTCTCTACCAGGTAATGCGTCAGTCTGACGGAAAGACCTTGGACATCAAAGTCGTAAATCCCTACGGATACGCCGACTCCGAGGCCCAGGACAAATTCTGCGAAGACACTTATTGCTGGATTACCATCATCTATGACCAGGGTCCTAACGGAAACGACCTCAAGCAGGCTCCCCGCGGAGGATTCGGCGGCCACGCAATGGGTGGATTCAACAACATCCCCGTCGCCGACTGGGCCCCCGTCACCGTTTACGGCCACAAAGTCTACGGCGCGTTCATAGCTCCCGGTATGGGACTCCGCTGGAACGACACCAAGGGCATCGCCGTTGACGACCAGGCTGAAGGCCAGTACTGGGTAATCAATGGACAGCACTACAACGACGGCTGCTGCTTCGACTACGGTAACGCCGAGACCGACTCCCGCGACGACGGAGACGGTACTATGGAGACCACCTACTACGGAAACCAGACCGCGTGGTACCACGGAAACGAGCCGGGTCCCTGGATCATGACTGACCAGGAGAACAACCTCGTAGGCTGCGTAAACCCCGACCCTAACGACAAGTACTGCCCCACCCTCGACCCTATCACCTGGCGCTTCGTCACTGCTACCGCTGACGGCGAGCCTCATCACTGGAGGTCAATGGGAGGCGACGCCCAGCAGGGCGAGCTCACCGTCCTCTATGACGGAGGCCGTATCCAGAACGACCGCAGCAGCTATGATCCAATGCGCAAGCAGGGCGCCATCCTGCTCGGAAACGGAGGCGACAACTCAGTAGGTTCCCAGGGAACATTCTACGAGGGCGCCATCACCGTTCCCGGAACATTCCCTTCACAGGAGACAAACCAGGCCGTACAGGCCAACATCGTTGCCGCCAAATATGACATTGAGCGCCTTACAGTGGCTTCTGAGAGAGACATCAACAGGCCCAACCGTCTCCAGACCTTCTTCCCCGGCCAGACCCAGAAGGTTGCTGTCAAGTTTGTCAACACCACCGGCAAGGAGATCAAGGACCTGACCTTCAGCCTCAAGGTTCCCGCAGGCTGGAAGGCAGAAGAAGCCAAGAAGGTTGAATACCCTGTAGCTCCCGGACAGACCGTCATCGTCTCATTTGACGTAACATCAGGCGAGAACGAGTTCAACGGAGACCTTGCAGCCATTGCAAAATGGGGCAAGAACACCGAGAAGTCAGTAGAGAAAGTCCGCAATACTGCTCCTGTCAAGATCAACGAGTTCCGCACCGCAGGTGCAAATCCCACAGACTCGTTCATAGAGCTCTACAATGCCAGCGACAGTCCCGTGGACATCTCCGGATGGACCGTAAACCACCACAAGATCAATATCCCCAGCTTCTCCAATGCTGTGATTCCTTCAGGAACCACCATGGCTCCCAAGGGATTCTACGTACTTGGACTGGCCACCACCGGACTCGCTGTTCCCGCATCCCGCGGTGACAAGGTCATCTACACCCGCAGCGTAGACGGCCTCAAGGCCGGTGACACCATTGAGATTGGTGGCGAAAAGGCAGTGATCGCAAAGGTCAACGCCCCCGCACCGGATCCCGCAGCAGCCGCAATGGGAGGTTTCAACAGGAGGCTGACCCCCGGAACCCCTACCACACTGTGGCAGCCTCTGCCCGAGGGACCTGTCATCACCATCAAAGCAGGCGCCAAGAATATCCCTGTAACCAGCGTAGAGAATATGAAGGTGGGCCAGAAACTGGCCATCGGCTATGGCGCAGAATATCCTGCAGTTGAGCGCGTGATGGAGAAATACGAGGTTGTCACCATCACCGAGATAGGCAAACCCGGAACACAGGCCTGGCTTGCTTATGACGCAAAACCCGGTGACACCAACATCAAGGTTTCCTCTACCGAGAACATCTCAGTTGGCGACAAGATCCGTCTGGACATCGCCAGCGAGGGCCACGGAATAGAGTGGGTTACCGTCAAGGCGGTAGGTACCCCTTCAAGTGTAAGCCCCGGAAGAGGCCCTATGCCTCTGGAGCAGGCCGGAACTGGTCTCGACCTTGAAGAGCCCATCAAGTACGCCCACTCAGCCAACATTCCTTTCGCCAACAACGGTACAGGTGTCACATTCGAGCCCGCCACCAAATACGACCACTCTTCCAACGAGCCCGTCCTCGCACTCTGCTTTGAGATAGAGCTCAAGGAAGCCCTCGGATCTGACTGGCCTATAGACGCACCCGTCCAGAAAGCTGGCGCAAAAGAAGCCGGATTCCAGGGTACTCCTGACATGTACTACGGAGGTCCTTCATTCGCAAATGCTGGAACAATCACCCTGCGCACCGCAAAGGGCAACGTAGTTGACGCCCTCAACTACGGCCTTATGGTAGAACCTTGGGTATCAGAGGGATTCCACGAGGATTCAGGCCACGGCCTGGGCGGAAGCGTAGTAGGCATCTACACCCCCAATATGAGGTTCCTGCAGCCGGGTCAGACTCTGATCACTCCTAACCTCAGTTCAGGACGCTTCCCTGACGGAGCCGATGCAGACGACAACATAAACGACTTCAAGTCACAGTCCCACAGCAGCCTCTCCGCCAATGCTGCAGCAGGTGCAACCAACATCAAGATTTCCAGGACCAACGGCCTTAAGCCGGGCAGCAAGCTCACCATAGGCAACGAGACCGTAACCATCAAGGAAGTCGGCACAACCGGAGCCACCGCCCTTATGTACCGCGCAGTTTCAGGAGACAAGACCCTGCAGGTTGTAGGCGTACAGGACTTCAGGGCAGGCCAGACTATCAAGATAGGTAACGAGGAATTCAAGATTGCCAGCGTCGTTCAGGGCAGACGTCCTTTCGGCGCTGCGGGCAACACTCTGGTTCCAAGCACTATCAATCTTGACGGTGCACTCAGGGCTTCCTACGGCGTGGGCACCCAGGTAGCTGGTACGGGCATCACCCTTACCACCCCTCTTAAGTCTTCTCACGCCCAGGGCGTTCCTATGACAGACAACACTCCTACACCTGGAGCTCCTAACGCTTATTAATTGACAGTATGGCACAGAAAGACCGTGCTGTAATGCTTAGACGGGTCACGGCGCTGCTTGGCGTCGTGGCCCTTGCTCTATGCATCGTGATGGCCCTGCATTCCATCAGGGGTACCGCAATGATAGGTTGCGGCGCCGGGTCGTCCTGTGACAGGGTCCTGTCCGGCAGGTGGTCTTCAGTTCTGGGAATCATTCCCGTAGCGGCTCTGGCCACGGGGGTCTATCTTGCCATCCTCCTATGCCTGTTTTTCGTGAAGGACAGGGAGCTCTCCCCCATTATCTGGAAGATGCTCCTGGTATTCGGCGGCGCCATAGTGGGCAGTGCCATCTGGTTCTTCATACTGCAGAAATGGGTCATCGGCTCTTTCTGCAAATACTGCATGACGGCGCATTCCATTGGAATAGTGGTGGCGGCGCTGCTGTGCATCCAAGCCCACAAAAACTGCCCCCACAAACTCAATCCCCTGCTTTTCGTCGCGGGTCTACTGCTGGCAGGCTGCCTGGCCGGAATTCAGCTCCTAACCACGCCAAGGACGGCTTATGACGAGGGTGCGGCAGGGTACGCCCTGCCCGTGCTCAAGGCTGAAGAAGCTCCCGTTATGGGCAAAAAAGACGCCCCTTGGCAGATTTCGCTGATGTTCGACTACCAGTGCTCCCACTGCCGGAACATCCACATAGCGGCAAAGAAACTGGTGGAAAAACACCCCGACATAGCCTTCGTCCTCACGCCCTGCCCCCTCAGCTACGCCTGCAACCCTTATGTTGCAGTTAAAGGCAAAGACCAGTTCGCCGGATCCTGCGAACTTGCAAGGCTCGCTCTCGCGGTATGGCTGGCAAGGCCGGACAAGTTCGACGAGTTTGACGAATGGCTGTTCACTGCCGATGAGCCATCAAAGGGATGGTATCCACGCACCGTGGAGGATGCCACGGCCAAGGCTTCGGATATCCTGGGAGGGCAGCAGGCTCTCCTGGACGCCGCCCACAACGCCCAGATCAGTTCCCTGTTCTCAAAGAGTTTCGACCTGTTCGGCCGCACGACGCAGGAAGGCAAGAACGGCATCCCGCGCCTGGTCTACGGTTCAAAATGGATTATTCCGGAGATAGACACCCCGGACGGTCTGTTGGAGATTCTTAATACGGTTTTCGAGATACCTGCAGGCAATTAAAGCAGCAGAAGTGCCGCAAGGCACAAGATTCCGGAAATCTGAAGCACCAGGCGGTTCTTGGAAAGACGGGAAACTGAATATTCTATGGAATCCTGCTCCAGAATCTTGCCCATATCGTCTCCAACAGGGAAATCTCCCTCGCGCCATTTGGCCACCACCACTCCGTCATCCAGATAAGTCAAGCCGCCGTTAGAGCGGTTCAGGGCTATCGCCGTGCGGTAGTCGGTATAATATGCGTTCTGCCTGAGTTCCAGCGGAACGCTGTCCATATTGTCGGTGCAAAGAAGGATGATAGGGTTGGCGCCGTTCATATAGGCATCCGAAACCAGGGCGGATATCTCCTGCCAGTTCTCCTGATCCAGTTTATCCGGCTCGTAAGCCGACACTGCCAGTACGTTGCCGAATGTGGCGTACTGGTCGCAGTATTCGCCGTAGGCATCCCTGAATGAAAGAATGGGAGCGTCAGGGTCGTAGTTGCCGTCTTCGCTGAATACCTCGGACTGGGGAGAATAAGGGGTGAAGTCCACCAGCGGCAAGTGGGTAAGGGAGTAGAAGCCAAGCAGGATTATCATAGACGCGGCTATTCCGAATCCTACATATTTGCCGGGTCGGGGTTCGCCCGATTTCTTCAGAGGAACAAAAGCCAGCACGCAAAGCACACACAATACCACGTTCTTTGCAAACGTCTGGAAATGGGTCAGGTGGATTGCCTCTCCGAAACAACCGCAGTCCATATCCGGATTCCAGATAAGGAGAATGACTGTGACTATGGTGAAGAACAGCACCATGATCATTGTCACTATTGCCACCAGCTTGCGCCAGATTCCGGCTATGAGGGCGGCGCCCACAAGTGATTCCAACAGGGACAGGGCAATTGCCATAGGCTTTGCAAGCCCCATCAGGAAGTTCATATGGAAGAACTTGAGGTACTCCTGAACTATAAGCATGGTACCGGTGGGGTCCAGCAACTTGAGCACTCCGGACAGAAGGAATACAAGACCTATGATCACCGCGAAGAAGCGGCGGAAACCGTTATAAAACTTGCTCATACAATGTTCAGGCGGCTGTCCACAGCCATTTTTATCTTGGTGAATATCTGGTCCGGAGGCAGCATCCTTCCCTGCTTGTCAGAGCAGTCTATGACCAGGAAGTCCTTGTCAAGGGCAGCCTGGCGCAGGTAGATGTTCCTGACCCGCTTCTGGAATTCTATGTCAGACTCGTGAATGTCCTGCTTGCCCTGCAAGTAACTGCGGTCGTCACCCTCGCGGTTGGCGGCAAGGCTGGATTCCACGAATGAAATAGGAACGTCGAGGAAGATGTTAAGATCAGGACGCGGGAGGTCGAACTGCCCGTACTCTGTACTAAGGATCCATTCCCTAAGGCTCTCCGCCTTGTCCTCGTCCCTCATCTTGGCGCACTGGTACGCCACATTGGAATAAACGTAGCGGTCCAGGAGCACGGCCTCTCCCCTGTCCAGGAAAGCCTTGATGGCATCCTTGGCGCCGTGGCGGTCTTCTGCGAAAAGCAGAGCCACCAGCTGCGGATGCACGCTGTCGTTGGACCCATACTCTCCTTTGAGGAAATTGCTGATGAGCTGACCGTAAACGGGAGCGTCGTAACGGGGAAAATGGATGTATTCCAGGCTGCCGAGACGGCTCCGGAGATACTCTGCCAGCTTTTTGACCTGGGTGGACTTTCCTGCTCCGTCCAATCCTTCCAAAACGAATAACATATTTACAAAGATAACCGAAAAATAGATATTTTTGTAATATGAAAACATTGATAATGGGCATTTTCAATGCGACTCCGGATTCGTTCCACGCATCGTCCCGTTACAACACCTCAATATTCAATTCCGGCGCCGACATAATAGACATCGGGGCCGAATCCACACGCCCAGGCTATAAGCCCGTGCCGGCGGCAGAGCAGTTAAAGAGGCTGGAGCCGGTGCTTAAGACCGTCCCGCAGGACATCACCGTCTCAATTGACACCACCAGCGCGCAGGTGATAGAGCGCAGCATGCAGCTGCTGGGAAGAAAGGTGATAGTCAACGACATATCGGCCGGGGCCGATGACCCGCAGATGCTGCCTCTGGCGGCGCGTGAAGGCCTCACATACATAGCCATGCATCGCGGAGGCTTCGTCTGCCGCGAAGAAGTCGCGGACTTCTTCAGGCAGTGGCGCCTGAAAGCGGAGGACCTGGGCGTAAGGGACTGGATCCTGGATCCGGGGTTCGGGTTCGGCAAGGACATCGCCCAGAACTGGGAACTGCTTGAGAACCTGGGCGAATTCAAGGCGCTGGGACGCCCCGTACTGGTAGGAGTCTCTATGAAAAGGATGACCTGCGCAAGCGCATTCGTAACAGAAAAAGCGCACTCGATGGCGCTTGAAAAAGGGGCTGACATCCTCAGAGTGCACAACGTGGCCGCAGCCAGGAACACGTTGGACAAGTTCTACTCCCCTTCTATGATGTAGACGTCCTCGTCAGGGGCGGCAAAATGGAAATTCTCCCTGGCGAACTTCTCCAGGGTGTCCCTGTCAGTGGAGAGGTTCTGGAGCTGCTCTTCCAGCTGGGCGTTGCTTTTCTGGTAATACTCTATCTGCCTGCGCTGGCGCAGGAGGGTCATCTCGGCCCCGATCCACCTTATGAGGTTGTCCCTCATCAGGAAGGTGATGACCACCAGGAATACTGCCGAAGACACTATGATGTATTTGACCGCGGGGCTCTTTTTCATATTTGCAAATTTAACTAAATTTGTAAATTATAACGATAAAAAAAGATGAAGCCGACATTAGTTGTTCTGGCAGCCGGAATGGGCAGCCGCTACGGCGGGCTCAAGCAGATGGACGGGCTTGGACCCAACAATGAAACCATTATAGATTATTCCATTTACGACGCAGTCCACGCCGGATTCGGAAAGGTTGTATACATAGTCAGGGAGTCTTTCAAAGAGCAGTTCCAAGAGACAGTCAAACAAAAATACAGCTCCGCGCGCTGCATTGACGGCAGCCCCCTGGAATTCCGTTTCGTGACCCAGGAGTTGGACAAGATTCCCTCCGGATACCCCGTCAATCCCGAGCGCGTAAAGCCCTGGGGTACGGCTCACGCCGTGCTGATGGCCGCCGAAGCCGTAAGCGAGCCTTTCGCCGTAATCAATGGAGACGACTACTACGGACGCGAGTCCTTCCAGATCCTTGCCGACTGGCTGCGCCAGCGCGAAGGAAGCTCCGGAGAGTACTGCATCGTAGGATTCAAGTTGGAGAACACCCTCTCGGAGTCGGGCGGCGTCTCCCGCGGAATATGCTCCTATGACAAGGACAACAACCTGATTGACGTTGTAGAGCACCATATGATAATGCGCGAGGCAGACGGAGAGGTCCGCGGTGACAATTCCGCCACCCTGGAACGCGTCCTGCTCAACAGTTCCGACCTCTGCTCTATGAATATGTGGGGCTTTACCCCCGATTATTTCGAGAAGAGCGCCGTCATCTTTGACGATTTCCTTTCAGCCCACAGCCAGGAGCTCAAGAGCGAATACTACATCCCGTATGCAGTAGACCGTATGATAAAGGACGGAGGAGACAGATGTACAGTCCTCTGCACGCCGTCCCGCTGGTTCGGAGTCACATATCAGCAAGACCGTCCGGGAGTAGTTGCAAAATTCAAGGAACTGGTAGAAAAAGGTATTTATCCATCCCCATTATATGAGTAAGAGAGCCAAGAATTACAATTTTTACGGCAACTTCCCATTTTTCACCCCGGGAATCAAAGGTTGCATCATACTGCTTCTTTTGTTCCTTGCAGGAGCTGTTCTGGGCGCCGTGATTGCATCAATCATCGCCGCACCATTCGCCGCTTCCTCGCCGGAGACTACGGTAGAACTGGTGACGGTCATTTCATATCCGGTAATGTTTATCCCGCCGATGATTTACGCATCGCTGCAAAGCAAGCGCAATTCCTTCTTCGATTTGGGATACAAACTTGACAGCAACAACTTTGGCAAGATGGGCGGTTTCATGGCTGCTCTCAAGGCCACCATACTGGTGCTTGCCGCAGGCTTCATCATAGACATCCTGGGATATGTTATGCCGGAAATGCCTGATTGGCTCAAGAGCACCCTGCAGGGCCTGACTGGCGGCAATGTGTGGATCAACTTCCTTTGCGTATCCATTTTCGCCCCGTTCTTCGAGGAGTGGCTCTGCAGGGGTATGATCCTGCGCGGCCTACTCAACTACAAAAAGGAAGACGGCTCTAACGGTATTAAGCCCGTATGGGCGATAATCATCTCGGCAGCGGTTTTCGCGGCTATCCACGGAAATATCTGGCAGGCTCTGCCCGCATTCATGATAGGAATAGTGATGGGCGTAGTTTACTACAAGACCGGATCCCTGAAACTCACTATGCTGATGCACTTCGTGAACAACACCCTGGCTCTCGTAATGGGCCAGATAGATTCCCTGAGCGAATTTGACTACTGGATTGAGATAATGGGAGCCAGATGGTACTGGCTGGCCTTTGCCGCCTGCGCCATCCTCACTTTCTTGATTATCAGGGAGTTCCTTGCCCTGCCCAATAAACAGCCCAAGGGTGGCTGCGACATCATAGACCCGACCGAAGTAATAGAAGCATAAGATGGACGTCCTGGAGTCTTTGTTCCTTAGTTACACCTCCGAGACCTGCACCCGGTGCGTCCCGCTTTCATCGGGCGGAAGCCGCAGGCGCTATTTCCGCCTTAGCGCAGAGCAGGGGCCTTCGTACATAGGCGTAATTGGGACAGACAAGGACGAGAACGCGGCTTTCACGGCCATCAGCGCCCATTTCAAGAAGCAGGGCCTCCCCGTTCCGGAGGTCTTTGCCGTATCCGAAGACGGCCTCGCATATCTCCAGGAAGACCTCGGCGACGACATCCTTTACAACGCCGTGGCCGAAGGGCGCCGCAAGGGCGAATACTCCCCCGAGGAGCGCCGGCTGCTTGCAAGAGCCGTAGCGCTGCTGCCGGACATCCAGTTCCGCGGCGCTCAGGGCCTCGACTTCAGCGTGTGCTACCCCCAGAGCCAGTTCGACGGCAGGAACATAGACTTCGACCTCAACTACTTCAAATACTGCTTCCTCAAGGAAAGCGGCGTGGAATTCAACGAGATACGCCTGCAGGACGATTTCGACAGTTTCAAGGCTGACCTGCTGTCCTGCAGCGGCGCCAACACCTTCATGTTCCGCGACTTCCAGGCAAGGAACGTGATGCTGCGCGACGGAAAGCCGTATTTCATCGACTTCCAGGGCGGCCGCAAGGGCCCTGTTTACTACGACGTGGCCTCCTTCCTGTGGCAGGCAAGCTCCCGCTTCAGCCATTCCTTCAGGGAAGAACTGTTGGGAGTGTATCTGCAGAACCTGTCGCGCTATTCAAGCGTGGACGAGCAGGATTTCCGCTCCAAGCTGCGCCTGTTCGTGCTGTTCCGCTGTCTGCAGGTGCTTGGCGCCTACGGATTCAGGGGGCTCATCGAGAGGAAAGAATACTTCGTGCAGAGCATCCCCGCCGCGCTGGACAACCTCCGCGGCCTGGGAGACTTCCCCCAGTATCCGTACCTGGACTGGGTGATCAAGGAACTCTGCAAACCACAGGAGAAGCCTCTTCAGGACGGCCTCCTTCACATTGACATAATAAGTTTCTCATACAAGAAAGGCCTGCCTCAGGACAAGTCCGGGAACGGAGGCGGCTACATATTCGACTGCCGGGCAGTGCACAATCCAGGCAAGTATCCTCGCTTTGCGCACAGCACCGGAAAGGATGCAGACGTGATAGAATTCCTGGAGCAGGACGGAGAAGTACTGGTATTCCTTGACAGCGTGTACAAACTGGCTGACGCCCACGTGAAAAGGTTTCTGGAGAGAGGTTTCACGCATCTGCAGTTCTGCTTCGGATGTACCGGAGGCCAGCACCGCTCGGTATACTGCGCCTGCGCGCTTGAGAAACATCTTAAAGAGAAATTCCCGCAGACGGTGGTGCACACCCTGCACAGGGAGATGAAATAAATGAAGGCGATTATATTTGCAGCAGGCCTGGGCACCAGGCTCAAACCACTTACGGACCATCTTCCAAAGGCGCTCGTGCCTGTGGGAGGCAAGCCGTTGCTGTGGCACGTGATACGCAAGCTGCAGAAAGCCGGAGTGGATGAATTCGTAATAAACGTCCACCACTTTGCCGACCTCATTTCCGACTACCTGGAGCTGGAAGACTGGTTCGGGGCCAAGATAGAGTTGAGCCTGGAGGAGGATATGCCCCTGGAGACAGGCGGAGGGATACGCAAAGCGGCAGAATTATTGCAGGATTGCGGGAGTTTCTTCGCGCACAATGTAGACATTATTTCCAACGCCGACCTGACTGCGCTGGCGGCGGCCGCCCGCCCGGACGCGCTGGCCACCTTGCTGGTAAGCAGCAGGCAGACGCAGCGCTATCTGCTGTTCGACGGCGGCATGAGGCTGGTAGGTTGGACAAACATTGCCACAGGAGAGGTTCGGAGCCCGTACAAGGACCTCCGCGTAGAGGACTGCAGCAAATATGCATTTGCCGGGATACATTATATTTCGGATAAAATCCTACCTTTGCTCCAGCAAATGCCCGAGCGCTTTTCCATAATGGACTTCTACCTGCAGGTCGCAGACGAGTTTCCCATTTATGGATATGCTCCGGAAGGGCTGCAGATAGTAGATGTAGGCAAGCCTGACACACTTGAAAAAGCGAGGGCTTTATTTGAAGACAATAGATGAAAGGGCTGTTGACAGAAATATGGTTTCCTTTAGCCTTCACCGCCGCCGTAGCCTCCGGGCTTGCGGGGGGCGCCAAGGCCGTCAGCACCATTCCTGTCGCCACCCATACAGCCGCTCCGGACACGGTGATATACTCTCCGGACGGCTATAAGCGCTTCTGGACTGCTGAAGAGTCCGGAATCAGGCTGGACATAGCGGACAGCCTGCTTTCCGTGGAAGGCGCCGAATTCGGAGCGGAACGCGTCCTTGAAGAGTCTGAAGACACAGTCCAGGTAGAAGAAGTCGCACAGGAAGTCCCTTCGGAGCAGGCTGAAATGGATTCCCTGTTCGCCTACGCAGACTCCACAATGCTGGCCCTTGCCGACGAGTGGATGCTCGAGGATTCCACCTACATAGAGCAGAACATATTCGACCACTGGTATGCCAGTCTGAGCCCAAAGGAGCGCAGACAGTACGACCGCCAGGTGAGGATTCCTATCCTCCAGGCGCGCAAGGACAGCATAGCAGATGCCAAGGCGGCGCGCAAGGCTTTCAAGGACAGTACGCTCAGAGCCACGCCGCGTATCCTGTCCTCATACTTCGTCCCTGACTCGATGCAGTACAAGCGCATCATCAGCTGGACGCACGACCGTGATTTCCACGACATCCATATGCTGGACGCGGATAAACTGGAAGACTTCAACTACCACTTCAACGACTATCCCTTCCTCCGCAAGGATGTAAATGCCACCTGGCTTGGCACGGCCGGTTCTCCCGTATTGTACAACAACTTCTTCAACCGCAATTCAGAGGAAGGTGAGATGTTCTACGACCCTCTTGAGTCCTGGACCTTCTCTCCGTCCTCCCTGCCGATGTACAATACAAAGACAGCTTACACTGAACTTGCATATTACGGAACCCTGTTCGAGAGCGAACAGACCGCCTCTCACAACATTCACGTAATGACCACTCAGAACATAACTCCGGAGTGGAATTTTACGGTGGGCTATGACAGGTACGGTAGCGAGGGAATGCTGTCCAACGAAAGGGTTGCCAACAAGACACTTTACGCCCATACAAGCTACCTGGGAGAGAAGTATCTGCTTCACGCAGGCTACATTTCAAACAATGTTTCCCAGAAAGAGAACGGTGCCATTGTGGACAATTTCTGGATCAGGGATACCACCGTGGACGCCCGTGAAGTACAAGTATACCTGAATGACGCCAGCAGCCAGACAGTAAAGAAGACTTTGTTCCTGGACCAGCAGTACCGCATTCCGCTGTCATTCATCACAGATCTCTTCAAGAAGAAAGAAAAGTCTCCCGAGCCGGTGGCTGATTCCATCCAAGTGGCCGTGGACTCTATCATAGTAGCCGTGGATTCCATCCAACTGGCCGCAGATACCACCCTGGTGGAGGAGAAAGACGTGACTACGGCGTTCATAGGCCATAGCAGCGAGTTTACCCGCATCTATCGCCTGTATAACGACAATATGAACTCATCCAGGGCCAAGGAATACTATTCCAACATAGCATATCTCAATCCTCTCTCGGCCTCGGATTCCCTAGGCGTCACCAAGTTCGGCAACAAGGTGTTCATCCGCCTGCAACCCTGGGCAAAGGAGGCGATTGTCTCCAAACTGGATGTAGGGGCAGGCCTGGATATAAAGCATTACGCTTTGGAAGATCCTTCATACCTGTACCTGCCAAAATCCAATGCCTGGACAGACACTTACATCTATGCCGGCGCTCAGGGGCAGTTCAGGAATTACTTCCAGTGGAACGCCCTCGGGCACTACAGCCTGCTGGGAAATGAAGCCGGAGACTTCGACATAAGCGCCAACGCCCTGTTCCAGTTCTATCCTTTCCGCAGGGCGCGTACCAGCCCGGTCATCCTGAACCTGGGATTCTCAACCTCTTTGGACGAACCAGGATTCTATGTCCAGCATATGCTGGTGAACCATTTCAGGTGGGAGAACAGCTTTGACAAGATTTCCACTTCCAAGTTCCAGGGGAGCCTTTCCATCCCAAGATGGGACCTGCAGGCGTCAGTGAACTACGCTCTACTGGTAAACAACATCTACTACGACGCCAACTCAATGCCTACCCAGAACTATGACCCTATGAGCGTGCTGAGCGTTACCCTGGACAAGGGCATTGAACTCTTCAAGTTCCTCCACCTGGATCACAGGGTGCTGTTCCAGCTGTCATCCAACCAGGAAGTCGTTCCTCTGCCGATGGTTTCGGCCAACGCCCGCTACTACGTGCAGTTCGGCATAAACGGCGCGATGACAATGCAGCTGGGTGCCAACATTTTCTACTACACCAAGTACAACCTTCCGAGGTGGAATCCCAACGTGGGCATATTCTACAACCAGACAGGCACTGAATACGGAAACGCTCCATACATAGACCTCTTCGCCAATATGAAATGGCAGAACGCCTGCGTATTCGTAAAATGGGAGAACGCCGGAATGGGCTGGCCTCTAGGATATGCCGACTACTTCAGCGCCGACGGCCACATCCGTACGCCAAGGATCATCAAGCTGGGACTGTTCTGGCCGTTCCATCCCAACCCGGCCAAGTCAGGACAGACCAGCCAAAGAAATCACAGTCATTGAGATGAAGAACAAGGCAGCCGTATTCCTGGGTCTGGCGGTAGCCGCCATCTTGCTGCCTTCTTTGCTCAGTCCACGCCATAAATCTGTCACCAATCCCCCTGCAGCGCTTGAAGGCACCATCCGCTGCGCGCTTGACCTTGGCGCATACGAAGACTCCACCCACGGCCTCATAAACGGATACAACTACTACCTGCTGCAGAAATTCGCCAGGGAGAACGGAATCACGGCCGAGATTGTGGTGGCGGAGCGCGGCGACTCCTGGCTGGATTCGCTTGCGGACGGAAGCGTCGACGCCGTCGTGCTACCCCTACATCAGCATTCCGGCAAAGAATCCGTCCTATACACCATACCTGTCGACAACCTGACCACCTGGGCCGTGAGTCCGGACAACTTCAACCTGCTCCAGGCTTTTGACAAATGGCTGGACAATTATCACAACTCTGAGGAATTCGCCCGTGTCCACCGCTCTTTCATCAGGGTTGTGGGCAACCCCCTAAGGCTGGCGGAGAACGGCGTCCAGCGCAGCTCCCTAAGTCCCTACGACAGCCTTTTCCGCAAATACGCCGCCACCCTGGACTGGGACTGGAGGCTGCTGGCCGCGGTAGTTTTCCAGGAATCCAGGTTCCACCTGGAGGTGCGCTCTCCCCGGGGCGCCCGCGGCCTGATGCAACTGATGCAGAGCACGGCGGAAGCACATATAGAAGGAGACATCCTGGATCCGGAGCAGAACATCGCGGCCGGAACACGGTATCTCAAACGTCTTATCGGTATCTTCTTAAGCAAGTTTGACAATCCGGACGAAATCCTCCGGCATACGCTGGCCGCCTACAATGTAGGAGAAGGAAATGTGCTTGACTATATGGAAGCAGACGGAGATACTGAGACAGAAGGGGGAAAATGGCCCGAGGAGTATATTCAAAACGTGATGGAGCTATATCGGGCTTTCTGCGAAATATGCCCCTGACGCTTACTGGGTGCGCATTGTCTGCGCAGGGTCAACCTTGGAAATAAACAGGCTGGGCAGCAGGAGAAG
Organism: Bacteroidales bacterium; assembly: GCA_017437825.1. Lineage (GTDB taxonomy): Bacteria > Bacteroidota > Bacteroidia > Bacteroidales > UBA932 > Cryptobacteroides. The sequence goes on along the minus strand of JAFRXC010000046.1, from coordinate 24,947 downwards.
CAGCATTATTATGATGTAGGCTGCCAGGTCTGCGAGCAGGATCATAGGGATATTCACAGCAACAGGCACAAAGCTCACGAAATAATTCTCAGGATTGAGCTTCATAAAATGCGTCCTGCCCTGGAAGAAGCAGAAGAGCAGCGCCAGGGCGTTTCCAATGAGCATTCCCTTAAGGACAAGATTGGAAGCCACCCTCAGGAATACGCGGCCTATTCCCTTGTCAGTCATTCCCAGCGCCTTGAGCGTTCCTATAGTGGAAATATTCCTGAACAGCATTATGAGCAGGCCTGAGATCATATTGAAGCCTGCCACTATCGCCATAAGCAGCAATATGAAGAATACGTTGAAGTCAATCAGGTCCAGCCAGTCGAACAGCTGGGGATATTGGCTTACGATAGAGGTGGCCATCATATTGGGCTCGTCGTCCTGCGCGTAAAGCACGGCGATGTTGCCGAGCTCGGCGGCCTTGTCCTCCATTGTCAGGGTGGACTTGTAGGCGCTTCCGAGCGTTACTTCCAGGGCGGATGCCTGGTCTTCTTCCCAATCGTTCAAACGCTGCATATCTTCCAGGGGCACGTAGACTATGAGGGCTTCCTCAATGTCCAGAGGGTTGTCGTAGATGGACACCACGTTAAAGCGCCTGGCCTTGATGTTCTCCCCCACGAAATAGGTGAGCATAGGGTCGCCCACCTGGAGGGACATCTTCTTTGCAAGTCCGGAGGGAATGGATGCCTCCATAGACTCTCCCGCATCCCGGACTCCCTTGAAGACAACGCCGTTTATCTCGCTGCCGGATTTGACGATTCCGGCCCTGTATATCACTGGAGATATGCTCTTTACTCCATCCACGTCCAGCATCTGCTGCATATAGGACGGGGTTACGCTTATGGGCTGGTCTGAATTCAGATAACTCTGCCCTACAGGACCCAGCACGATGTCTCCGGAGAACGAAGACACGCCTTCCCTTATTTCCTTGCGATATCCGGCAGAGATTGAGACCGCAAGTATCATAACAAGGAAAGAGATAGCTATGGACACCATAGCTATCTTTCCCTTGAAACGTAGTTTCCCGGCTATGAAGCGAGAAGCATTCATCAATTACCAGATGTGAACCCTTTCGCTTTCAGGACGGTACATAGGATCGCCTTCCTTGATTCCGAATGCGTCGAAGAACTCCTGGAAGTTGCGGACGGATACGTTGACCCTGTTGTTGCCCAGGGAGTGTACGTCCTCCTTAGTGCGGCGTGCGATCTCCTCGTCGGTGATATTCTGGGCCCATACGCGGGCGTAGCCGAGCCAGAAGCGCTGTGCTGCGGTGAATCCGTCTACAGGCTTGGGAGTAACTCCGCCAAGCGCGTTCTGCAGAGCGGTGTACGCGATGCTGAGTCCGCCGTGGTCGGCGATGTTCTCACCGAGGGTGAGCTGTCCGTTAGCGTGTACGCCGGGCAGTACCTCAACTTCGTCGAACTGAGCTGCGAGCTGGTTTGCTTTCTCGCGGAACTTGGCGTCGTCCTCGTCGGTCCACCAGCTGATCATGTTTCCGTCCTTGTCGAACAGACGGCCCTGGTCGTCGAATCCGTGGGTCATCTCGTGTCCGATTACAACTCCGATAGCGCCGTAGTTGGTTGCATCGTCTGCGTTAGGATTGAAGAACGGCGGCTGCAGGATGGCTGCGGGGAAGCAGATCTCGTTGGAGGTGGGGTTGTAGTATGCGTTTACGGTCTGAGGGGTCATATGCCACTCTTCCTTGTCAACGGGCTTTCCAAGGTCTTTCAGGTTGTCCTGAACGTACCAGATGCTAACCTCGCGCATATTCTCATAATAGCTCTTGGCGGGATCGATGTTGATTCCGGAATAGTCTTTCCACTTGTCAGGATAGCCGATCTTTACAGTGAAGGCCTGAAGCTTCTGCTGTGCGTAGGCCTTGGTCTCGTCGCTCATCCAATCCAGGTCTGCAATGTGCTGTGAAAGGGCGGTGCGGAGGTTCTCCACAAGGGCCTTCACCTGCTGCTTGGAGCTCTCGGGGAAGTACTTTGCTACATACATCTGTCCTACAGCCTCTCCGAGGATGCTGTTAGGAACCTGCATTGCTCTCTTCCAGCGGGGCTTCTGCTCTGAAACACCGGTCATCTGACGGCTGAAGAAGTCGAAATATGCATCGTAGAACTCGTCGGAAATGGTTCCGCAGGCTCCCATTATGATACCTGAGGCAACGTAGTTCTTGAGGTCGTCAAGGCTTGTCTGTACGAAGAGGGGGCCGAATCCTTCAAAGAAGGAAGGCTGCTCTACGATAACTTTGTCCTGCTCAGGCAGGCCGAATGCTGCGAAGTAGGTACCGAAATCGAATCCTTTGTACTTTGAGATGATCTCGGAAGAGCTCATAGGATTGTACTGGGCTACGACGTCCCTGTTCTGGAGCCTGGTCCAGGAGATGGCTGCAAGCTTGTCTTCGAAAGAGATTACGGAATCAGCCCTCTTGGCGGCATCTCCTACGTAACCTGCCAGCTCGAAAAGCTTGGTGAGCATCTTGCGGTATCCTTCCTTGAGCGCTGCGTTCGCAGGCTCCAGGTAGTAATCCCTGTCGCGCATTCCAAGACCGCCCTGTCCCATATAGCCGATGTTCATATTGGAGTCCATAAGGTCAGCGGAAACGCCTACTCCGAAGAACGGGCTTTCTCCTTCCAGATGAAGCTCTGCAACCTTCTTTACAAGGTCTGTCTTGTTGGCGATGGCATAAATCTCGTCTACGTACTTCTTGACGGGCTCGAATCCTTCTGCGTTGAGCCTTGTGGAATCAAGGGCCATCTTGTACAGGTCTGCAATTTTCTGCTCAACAGTTCCCGGGGTAGTCTGGAGGGAGGCCATTTCCTGGAACATTGCGTTCAGGTTCTCCTCATTGGTCTCGGAAAGCGAGTCAAAAGCGCCGTAACGTGCATATTCTGGGCGGAGAGGATTGTTCTTGATCCATCCTCCGTTGGCATACTGGTAAAAATTGTCACCGGGAGCTACGGAAAGGTCCATATCGGCCGGGTTCAAACCTTCTATCTTCTTGTTGTTCTGGCAAGCTGCAAGGATCAACAAAGGCATCATAAAAACAACTAACTTTTTCATTATGATTCTTTATTTGTTTTAAACAGACTGCGAAGTTATGAATTTTTGCGATATTTGCCATCCTTAAATGTATGTATGGAGGGCCTGAAATCATTTTTTAAGAGGAATCCGCTAATCGTCTCCATGATAGCGGGGGTATTCATATACCTTACATACCATTGGATCCCCGCTCTCCACCCTGCCGGCCCTGCCTTGGAGAAAGCCGTCCTGACCATCCAGCCCATACTCATCTTCCTGATGCTGTTCCTGCAGTTCAGCCGCACTTCCCCGCACGACCTGAAGTTCCGCCGCTGGCACCTTTACCTGCTGTTAATTCAGACCGGCGCGTGCCTGGCAAGTGCCGCTGCCCTGTTTCTGGTCAAGGGCGACGTCCCCAGGATCCTGCTTGAGGCCCTGATGCTCTGCTGGATATGTCCCACCGCCATAGCGGCCGGCGTGGTGACTGAAAAGATAGGTGGCAGCATCTCGGGGATAATGTCCTACATAATCCTGGTCAATCTGCTGGTTTCCATACTGATACCTATTGTATTCCCTATGGTTCACCCCAATCCTGACCAGTCATTCCTGAACTCTTTCCTGACTTTGCTGGGAAAGGTTTTCCCTACCCTGATACTGCCTGCCGCAGCGGCCTGGACAGTAAGATACACAATGCCCAAGGTCCAGAATTTCTTTATGCGCAACTACGGGAAAGCGTTCCAGATATGGCTTGTGAGCCTGTGCCTCGCAATCATTATCACCACGCGCTCCATAGTGCACAGCAATCTGCCCTGGTGGGCTCTCCTGCTGATAAGCCTGGTTCCGGCAGTAAGCTGCCTCTGCCAGTTTGCCATCGGCCATAAGATCGGGGAAAAGTTCGGGAAGGTGGAGCGCATCACCGCAGGCCAGGCCCTGGGCCAGAAAAACACCACCCTGATGATCTGGATAGGGTACGTGTTCCTGACGCCGCTCACCTCCATCGCAGGCGGCATCTACTGCATCTGCCACAATCTGGTCAATTCCGCCGAGATCTCCCGCCGCAGCCGATTTTAATAATCTGATTAACGCAGCCCCCTGCCCATTGTGAATTCACAAGTCAGGACTTCATCTCTGAACTGCATTGTTGCGTTAGGATCCGTCCTTTTATCATTGAGATAATTCAAGAAAAGGCCCACCTTGACGGGAATCTCTATATGGAATTTCACCACATCTTTTACAAGATTGTATTCACCCATAGGGATATAGACATATGCACCACCACTGCTTAGAGGCATATAATTATCAGGCACCTCTAGAATTGGAAGGTGATAATATGAATCCTCCGTGTAGACATAAGCTATGGATGCAAGGTTTTCTCCTGCTGGTATTCCGGCAAAATCTTCACTCGCAGTAATAACCAATCCTCCACAATAATAGATTGAGGAAAGCCTTATACTTTGCCCCACCCAATCAGAGCTCTTGGTTATATTGTCATAGAAAACTTCATATTCCTTCTCAACTGTATTGGAACTGCTTCCAAATGCTTCGTAAACATCATAGGAAGGATAGAATCTATAATCTGCCGCCTTAAAGCTCATAAACTCCCTCTCTCGGTCAAGGTCCATTTCAAGACTGAAGCATAATGATTTAGGGCATAATGATATGCTTCTTATCAAAGCATTATCGGCAATAGTAAAAGGCTCTTTATCTAAACTTAAAGGTTCTCCTATGATACTGGGGGCATCAAAGGTATTAGGAGTTAATATGGTCCCTCTCAGGCACTCTCCGGGGATAAAGGATATCTCTTTGGCCTCCGGAGCCGATGCCCCCATTATTTTACCGCATGCACTGATGACTAGCGCTATTCCTAATAAAAATGCTAACCTTTTCATAATTAAATAATATTTTATTGTTCAGCAACAGCCATATCGTAAATCATCTGAATATTGTGATTGTAGTCGTAGGTCCCTCCATTTGTAACTGTCCATCCAGCTGTTATAGAGATAACAAGACATTCGATGTAGATAAACTTTTTCATTACACACATATTATTTTTGACAAAGAAATAGCTAAATATAATTAAAACAATGATTTTAAACACTATAATAACACATAATAGTTGGAAATACGTCTTCATTATCCCGAAGATTTGTATTAAAATGTAATCTAACTTATAGCATTATACTCTTTTGAGACATCGCCGGCAAGGAGGCATCTCCACGGCAAAACCGTGGCCGCCCGTGGCCACGTGAACGGGAGGGGCCCACCAGCGAAGCGCAGTGGGAGGGATGGAGCGAAGCGGAAGAATTTGCCGTGGAGATGCCTCCTTGCCGGCGACCAGTGTGATTATTTGAGGGTGGAGAGGCGGGTCTGGGCCTGGGTGCGCTCTATTTCGGTGGGGGCGTATTTGGCCAGCATTGCAAGGTACTTCTTCTCGTTCTTCTTGTTGCCGGTTTTCCTGGCAATGAGTACGCTGTTCTTGATGGCCGTGTAGTCGTCCGGGACGGCCTTGAGGACTTTGTTGTAGATCTTAAGCGCCTCCTTGGGATTGTCCTTGTAGACCTGATAGTAGGTTGCTACGTCATTCTGGAACACCACGTTCTTGCACTTGTAGTCTATCATCTTCTGGGCAATCTCCCTGAAAGCCTCGAAAGAGGCAGGACTGCCGATCTGGTAGAAAGTGAAGCAGTATTCCTGGATGGCGTCCTCGAAGTCAGCCTGGGTGGCAGGCTCGCCGGCGAAAGTCCAGGAAGGCTTTGAGATATAGTTGTAGTCTATCAGGCTCCTGATGGCGGCCTTGGCCATATCCGGGCTTTCCCCTTCATAGGTCAGGAGACCCGTAATCTTCCCGAAGTGGAGTTCCAGGTCGTCGGGGGCTATCTTGGTGGCTTTCTCCAGCGCCTGCGTAGCCTGGCCGAACATTTCGTCGTCGAAGACAGTCTTCTGGAAATAGTTCACATTGTTGCCGAGGGAGTCCTTCAGGGAGAGTGCCGGAGCCTCGCCCAGATACTTTTCGCGGTCCATCATCTCCAGGGTGGTGGACTGGGCCTTGGTGAAATAGTATTTCCATTTAGCCTTGAGCATATCCAGGTCTTCGGGATAGGCCTCTTCCCAGTTTTCCAGGAGGGTCTCCACTCCCACACCGTCAGGGCCGAGCCTTCCGGCAAGGGTGTTGTAACGCTGAAGGAAATCCTGGGCCGACTGCTGCGCGTAAGAAAGCAGGCAAACGGCCGAAAGCGATAGAAGCAGAAAGATCTTTCTCATATATTTATATTCTTATTATCTCAAACATCCATCCTGATCCTGCGTGCGGCAGGCAGCAGGTTGTTGCATCTGTTCCCCAGATTCTTCACGAATCCCAAGGGATGGCCCTGATAGCAGACGGCAAGATATCCCAACGGAGCGTCCTTTATGGCAAAACTGTCCCTATGAAGGAACTTCAGTGCGGTCTGGAGGTCAAGTTCCACCATAGGGTAGTCGTCCCGGCAGAAATCAAGGCTCAGCGCATAGTCTGCATCCGGTACAAAGTCCTTGCCTTTCTGGATTCCTTTCTTCACTCCCTGCCTCAGAGGCCTGAGGTCCGAGATGGCGCCGCGGAGGTCTCCCCCGTCACTTTCCTTGAACAGGGCGCCAGCCCACTGGCCTTCACCCGGGACTTCCCCGGGAACCAGCATATAGCCGCTGCGGGTGATCCTGACGCCTTCGGGGGCGTCCTCGGGAGGGACGATGCTGCCGCCCAGTTCGGACGCTGCCCACTCCAGGTTGCAGTCGTTCTCTTCTTCTTCGAAGGTGCAGGTGGAGTATATCAGCAGCCCGCCTTTCCTGAGCGAAGGCCACGCGTCGGCGAGGATCCTCTTCTGGCGCGAAGCGCAGAGTTTCACCAGTTCCGGAGTCCACTCCTCCACTGCGCGCGGGTCCTTGCGGAACATTCCCTCGCCGGAGCAGGGCACGTCTGCGACGATTACGTCGAAGAGACTGCCCAGCCTTGCGAAGGCGGCCGGATCCACGCTGGTCACCACCACGTTGGGGTCTCCCCAGACGGCTACGTTGTCGTTCAGGATTCCAGCCCTCTGGCGCATCACCTCGTTGGACACCAGTAGGAAGTCATCGCCGCAGGCAAGGCGCAGTGAGGCGGCCAGGTCCGTGGTCTTGCCCCCGGGGGCGGCGCAAAGGTCCAGGACCTTGAGCCCGGCCCCTTTGGCAAGCCTGCGGAACAGATGCCCCACGAACATAGCCGAAGAGTCCTGCACATAATAGCATCCCGCGTGGAAGAGCGGGTCCAGGGTGAACTGCGGACGCGATTGCAGGACGTAGCCGTACTGGTTCCAGGGCACGCGTACTCCGTCAGCGGGAGCCGGGACGGGCTTGAAGGGATTGATTCTTATGGACACCGATGCCGGCGCCCCCATACAGGAGAGTGCGAGAGCGTGGGCGTCCATCGTCCTATAGATTGAAGTTGCCCGGGAAGTCGGAAGGGTTCATTCCGGCGGGGACGCGGCCCTCGGAAACGGCCACCAGGCCGTCCACTACCTTGTCGAGGGCTTCCTTGATCTTGCCTCCAAGCATAGCCTTCATCATAAGATTCAAGTCTGCGCGGAGGTCTATGCTGAAGTCTGTCCTCCCCTCAGGAGCCTCGTCAAAATGGACGGTGAGACCGAAATGGAAGGGCGCGTTGTCATCCTCCAGCTCCAGTTTGGAATAAGGGACTCTCTCGACAACCTTGACGCCTATCTTGAAACCGTTGACGGTGGCCTCTATTGTGTCGAAAGTGGCGTTGACGGAATCGCGCTTGTCCTCGGGCAGCATCTGCCTGAAGTTGCGCATATCCGTAAATGCCATGAAGAGTTCGTATGGAGGACGGGAAACCACCCCGTGCTTGCTATTGTAATATGCTGACATTTTTCTATTTTTGTGACCTTGAAAAACAAAGGTAGCATTTTTTCGCGTATGAACACTATTTATGCGGGCGACAGGCTCATCGCTTTGAAGGAGCTGGGAGACGGTTACAAGGAAGTCAACGCCGCAGGAGGACTGGTCAGGGACAGCAAGGGCAGATACCTGATGATAAGGCGCAACGACAGATGGGACCTCCCCAAGGGCCACCAGGAGCCCGGTGAGGTGATAACCGACACCGCCCTGCGAGAAGTCCGCGAAGAAACCGGCCTCACAGGCCTCCAGCTGCAGGATTTCATCTGCGTAACACACCACTGCTACCAGCGTGACGGGAAATGGGTGCTGAAGCACACCTGGTGGTACGGAATGCTCTGCACCGGCAGCGAGGACACTGTACCGCAAACCGAAGAGAACATCACCCAGGCAGTTTTCAAAGACAAAAAAGAGGTAGCAGAAGCCCTCGAAGACACTTATCCGTCTATACGTGAAGTTTTTGCAGGCATTCTGTGAAACTTTTAGCGGGGACTTGCCGTATATATTCTACTCCCATTTTCATCATCAGATATGAAATTATCGCAATTCCAATTCAGTCTTCCCAAAGACCGCATTGCAACAGAACCCACCAGATGGCGCGACGAGTGCAAGTTGATGGTCCTCAACCGTAAAACCGGTGAAATAGAACACAGGATTTTCAAAGACATCATAGACTATTTCGGAAAAGGAGACACCTTTGTCTTCAACGACACAAAGGTTTTCCCGGCCCGTCTTTACGGCAAGAAGGAGAAGACCGGAGCTGACATTATGGTGTTCATGCTCAGGGAACTCAACAAGGAGCAGAGACTTTGGGATGTGATAGTAGATCCCGCCCGCAAGATACGCATAGGCAACAAGCTGTACTTCGGAGACGACGACAGCATAGTGGCAGAGGTTATAGACAATACCACCTCCCGCGGAAGGACCCTGCGCTTCCTGTATGACGGCCCCTACGAGGATTTCAAGCAGGCTTTGTTCAGCCTTGGCGAGACTCCAGTCCCCCTTTTCGTGAAAGACAAGGTGACCCCCGAGGACAAGGAGAATTTCCAGACAATCTTTGCTAAGAACGAGGGTGCGGTAAGTATGCCCGCAGCCGGCGCACATTTCAGCCGCGAACTGTTCAACAGAATGATACTCAAGGACATAAACAAGGCTTTCATAACCGTCCATATGGGTATAGGACAGTTCCGCAAGGTTGACGTGGAAGACCTTTCCAAGCACCGTATGGATGCCGAGAGGATGATTATATCGGAAGAGGCTGCGTCACTTATCAACTCCACCAAGAAGGCAGGACACAAGATCCTGGCCGTTGGCGTCACCACCATCCGCGCCCTGGAGTCCTACGTGACCACGGACAAGGAGGTCAAGGCCAACGATATGTGGACCAACAAGTTCATCTTCCCTCCTTACGAGTTCTCCATCCCCGACGCGATTGTGTCCAACTTCCATATGCCGGAGTCCACGATGCTTATGTCCGTGGCTGCTTTCGGAGGCTTTGAGCACGTGATGAACGCATACAAGACTGCCCTGGAGATGGACTACAGGTTCGGCCCTTACGGGGACGCGATGCTTATCATCTAAAAAAGTTTCTTTTTCTTAATAAGACTATCCGTGTAAGCGTTTTTACACGGATAGTTTTGTATATATTGGCCGCCTGAAATCATTGGACTATGGAAAATTTTGAAGAAAAGGCCGCGGCCTGCACCCTCAACCGCCTATTCGGTTTCAAGCCGGCCATAGCACGCGCCCTTACCGGGAAACTTGGCAGCGCGGCAGCCGTGTTCAGGCTCAGCCGGGAAGAGAAGGAGGCCGTCTTCGGCCTCGGATCGCCCTACCCCGACAAACTTAATCAGGAAGAACTGGACCAGAGCGCCGCTGAACTGGAGTGGCTCCGAAAGGAAGGTTTCCATTTCATAATCCCAGGCGACGGCATCTACCCCGACGCCCTGCTGGAGTGCCCGGACGCTCCCGCCGGCCTGTACTTGCGCTCAGACAACGTATCGCCCTCGCTTTTCAACGCCGGCGTCGCGGTGAGCATAGTAGGCACCAGGGACATATCGCCCTACGGGCGGGAGTGGACTTACAGGATAGTGGAGGCGCTGGCGGACACGCTGGTGCAGCCGACGGTGGTCAGCGGCCTGGCGCTGGGCGTAGACGGCGCTGCGCACGAGGCGGCCCTGGAACTGGGGCTGCCCACCATTGGGGTGATGGCGACGGGGATAGAGAGCGTCTATCCCCGAATGCACTCCCCTATGGCAGCCAGGATGGCCAGGACGCCGGGCTGCGCCCTGGTCACCGACTATCCCCCTTTCACCAGCCCCCAGGCAGTGAACTTCCTCCGCCGCAACCGCATTATAGCTGGGTTGTCCAAGGCCACGGTGCTTGTGGAATCCAAGATAAAGGGCGGAGGACTGCTGACGGCAAACCTGGCATTCGAGTACGACCGCGAGGTCTTCGCCCTGCCGGGCAGGGCCGACGACATCCGCTCCGAAGGCTGCAACCGCATAATCAGAGAGAAAATAGCGGAGCCCCTGACCGACCTGGGAGCCTTTGTGAAAGGACTGGGGCTGGGCCTTCTCACGCGCCGCAACAAAGCAGTCCTGGAGGAAGAAATCTCCCGGGTGTTCTCCCTTAGCGAGAGCGAGGAAGACGTAAGGAAACTGCAGCAGGTGGCAGCCCTGATAAAGAAAAACCGGGGAATAACCCTGGACGAGATATGCGCCGGCTGCGGAATGGACTACAAGGACGCCAGGCGCTACACCGGAATGTTGGAGACAGAAGGAATTATTTATACGGACCTGCTCCAACGGTGTTCAATCGTCTTCAAAAATGCTTAAATTTGTAAGTTATGTTCTACATAGACACCCACACCCACAATTCCGACAAATCCTTCGCAGGGGAAGAGGACGCCGTCATAAGGCGCTGCCTGGACGCGGGTGTCAGATATATGCTGCAGCCCGACGTGGATTCGTCCGAAAGGGAGGCGATGTTCGACATCTGCGCACGCTACCCCGACGCCCTGCGTCCTATGCTTGGCCTCTACCCCGGCTCAGTCAAGGAAGACTGGAAGGAAGAACTGGACAAGATGCTGGAGTATGCCGACAGGGACATAGTGGCCGTAGGAGAGATAGGCCTGGACTACCATTACGGCAAGGAATTCAAAGAGCAGCAGAAAGAAGCCTTCAAATGGCAGATGGAGTGGGCTGCCAGGCGCGGTCTCCCAGTGAACATCCACCTGCGGGAAGCCACTGAAGACTTTTTCGCCGTGCTGGACAGCTGCAGCGTCCTGCCGGAAAAAGGCTGCCTTCATGCTTTCAGCGGCAGCGTGGAAACCTGGCGGAGGCTGCAGAAATACGGGCGCTGGTACGTGGGGATAGGAGGCATAATCACCTTCAAGAAAGCCTCCCTGCCCGACACGGTAAGGGAAATCCCCCTGGATTACATAGTTCTGGAGACCGACGCGCCATATATGGCCCCCACCCCGCTCAGGGGTACCCGTAACGACAGTTCCAACCTGCCCCTCGTCGCGGCAAAGTTGGCTGAGGTCAAAGGCATTTCCCTGGAAGAGGCCGCCGAGGCCACGTCACTCAACGCAATAAAACTGTTCAATCTATGAACCCCTCACAAGACAAAGCGTCAATACTGCTGGTCTACACCGGAGGTACCATAGGGATGAAGGAGAACGCCCCCGGCGAGCCCCTGCGCCCCTTCGACTTCGACCACATTCTCTCGGAGGTTCCCGAACTTGGGAAATTCGCCCTCAAGATAGACTCATACACCTTCGACCCTCTGATTGATTCCTCAGATGTGGAACCCGGTCTATGGACGGCCCTTGCAAGGCTCATAGAGCAGTCCAGGGACAGGTATGACGGCTTCGTGGTGCTTCACGGAACGGACACGATGGCATATTCAGCCTCGGCGCTGAGCTTTATGCTGGAAGGCCTGGACAAGCCTGTGATATTCACCGGCAGCCAGCTGCCCATAAGCACCCTACGCACTGACGGCAAGGAGAATCTGGTGTCCGCCGTGGAGATAGCCTCGGCCAAGGACGCCCTTGGCAGGCCGCGGGTGCCCGAAGTGGCCGTCTTCTTCGGCTCCACCCTGCTTCGCGGCAACCGCTGCACAAAGGTCGACTCTGAAAGCTTCACCGCTTTCAAGTCTCCCAACTGTCCCCCGCTTGCCGAGGCCGGCATAAACATCATCTACAACGACGCCCTCATCCGGCGTCCTGCGCCCGGACAGCCTTTCAAGATAAGGACGGAACTGGACACTTCGGTCTCAGTCCTGAAAATCCATCCGGGAATCACGGCAGACCTTGCCCGATATTTCCTGTGCGGTTCAAGGACAAGGGCTTCGATAATAGAAACCTACGGCTCCGGGAACGCCATCTCCCAGCCCTGGTTCATAGACATCCTCAAGGAGGCCGACAGTATGGGAAAGGTCCTTCTGAATGTTACTCAATGCCTTAGCGGATGCGTGAATATGGACTTGTACGCCACTGGAAAGGCTCTCAAGAATGCCGGTGTAATCTCAGGTTACGACTGCACCACCGAAAGCGCGCTCACAAAGCTGTTCGTGCTGCTCGGCCAATATCAGGACAACCAGCAGGTCAAATGCGCTCTTGACGAAAATCTGAGAGGAGAAATCACAAAATAAAATTGAAAAATGAATTTTTTTTGCTAAATTGCACCGGATTCGTAGATACTTTGCGAAACCAACTGCACAAACGAATATTATAACTACTTAATATTTACTAATTAAAAATCACAAAAGACGATTATGAAAAAGATTTTCGTGTTGTTAGCAGCCGCAGCTCTTATGCTCGTTTCTGCAAACATCGCCTCTGCTCACACAGAGCAGATCGTTGCCCCTCAGGCAGCTGAATCTGTTGATAGCGGTGAAGTCAATCCTTTCGACGTAAAGTCTGAAGTCCCTCTTCATCAGGCTCTCAAGACCAAGTTCATCGAGGGTGGTGCAGGCTTCATGTCCCTCATCATCATCTGCTTGATCATCGGTCTCGCACTTGCAATTGAAAGGATTCTTTATCTCTCATTCTCCAAGACTAACGCCAAACGTCTCGTTGCAAAGGTTGAGAAGGCTCTCGAAGAGGGCGGAATCGAGGCTGCAAAGGACGTTTGCCGCAATACCCGCGGTCCTATCGCATCAATATTCTATCAGGGACTCCTCCGCTACGACCAGGGCCTTGACGTTGTAGAGAAGACAGTCGTTTCCTACGGTTCAGTTCAGATGAGCAACATGGAGAACGGTCTTACTTGGATTTCCCTCTTCATCGCAATTGCTCCTTCACTGGGATTCCTTGGAACCGTTATCGGTATGATCCAGGCATTCGACGCCATCCAGGCTGCTGGAGACATTTCTCCTAACGTTGTTGCCGGTGGTATGAAAGTGGCCCTTATCACTACCGTGGGCGGTTTGATCGTTGCTATGATTCTTCAGGTGTTCTACAACTACATCCTTAGCAAGATTGACAATATCACCATTGACATGGAGGATGCATCAATCAGCCTTATCGATGTTTTGACAAAATACCAGGGCAAATAATTTCTGATTCATTCAGAACCGATATGCCTTAAAAGAATTAATAGTAATAGAATTTTATAATGAAAAATTATAGCAAATTATTCAAATGGTTGATGATCGCGCTGATCGCTGTCAGTGTCATCCTCCTTGTCCTCGGCTTTGTAAAAGGCTTCGAGGCCAATGACGGACGCGGCGTCGATAACCTGCTGAGATGGGCTTACGTAATGCTCGGTATCGCAGTATTCGCCGCAATCATTGTCAGCGCAGTAGTAAGCTTCATCAACAATCCGAAGAGCGTTGTAAAGCTCCTTATCGGTTTGGTGGCCGTCGCTGCCGTTTGCTTCGTGGTATATCTTGTTTCCAAGGGCAATCCTGCAGTTGGCCTTACTGTAGATCAGCCTAGCGCATCCACGCTCAAGCTGACTGACACTATTCTCAACCTTACCTATCTGGTGGGCGGCGTAGCAATCGCTTCCATCATCGTAGGAGAGGTTATTTCGGCTATCCGCAATAAAAAATAGAACAGGTTATGGCTAAAAAGAAAACACCCGCGATCAATTCGAGTTCTACGGCAGACATCGCATTCCTGCTTCTGTGCTACTTCCTCATGACCACAACCATGGGATCTCAGACAGGTTTGTCACGTCTCCTGCCTCCTATGCCTGATCCAAATCAGAAAATAGAGAACCAGCAGGTTAACCAGCGCAACATTATCCTTGTGAGGGTTAACGCTGCCAATAACGTCCTCGCCGGAAGTGAACCTATAGCCGTAAGCCAGCTCAAAGATAAAATCAAGGACTTCCTTTCCAATCCCTACGACGATCCCAGTCTTCCCGCAAAGACTCCGACCGAGATCGAAGGATATGGAACCTACAACGTTTCCCAGGGAGTTATCTCCCTCCAGAACGACCGTGGTACAAGTTACTATCAGTACATTGCAGTACAGAACGAGATCGTAAAAGCAATCGACGAACTTCGTGACGAATTTGCAATGAGCAACTACGGAAGACCTTACATAAGGCTCACCGAAGACCAGCAGGACATTGTCAAGAAGGCAATCCCTCAGCGTATCTCAGAGGCCGAGCCTAAGGATGTTTCTCAAAGAAGATAATCAGAGGAGGAAAAAGTTATGTCAAAATTCGGTGGAAGTAGAAATAACAAAGAGGTTCCTGGAATTTCATCAGGTTCTCTCTCCGATATCGTGTTCATGCTTTTGTTCTTCTTCATGGTTACAACGCAGATGCGTGAAAGCGAGAACAAGGTTGTTGTAAAACTCCCTGAGGCTTCACAGTCTGTTAAACTTGAAAGAAAGGACCTTGCTTCCTACATCAACATCGGAACCCCTACCAGGCAGTATCAGGGCCAGTACGGTACCGATGCCCGTATCCAGCTGAACGATTCTTTCAAGACCACAGATGACATCCGTGACTTTATCGCAGCAGAGCGTGAGAGCATGAGCGAAGGCGACCGTCAGTTCATGACAACAGTTATCAGAGCTGATGAAGACGTCAGAATGGGTATCATTACAGATGTTAAGCAGGAGCTCAGACGCTGCTCCGCACTTAGGATCATGTATCAGGCCCGAAAACCGGCTGAATAGCAGTTTATCTGCTACCTCATATTCCAAAAGGCCGCGAGCAAATCGCGGCCTTTTGAATAAAAACAATTAATTATAATTATGGAAAGAACCAAGATCAAAGAACTTCTCCTTGCAAAACCCGGACAGAAGGTCCTGGCCAAGGGATGGGTACGCACAAAGCGTGGAAACAAAGAAATAGCATTCATAGCACTCAACGACGGTTCCACGATTAACAATATACAGATAGTAGTAGACAAGTCAAAGATAGAAGACAGCATTCTTGCAAAGGTTACCACAGGCGCCTGCATAGGTGTTACCGGCAACCTGGTAGAGTCCGTAGGCAGCGGTCAGGCCGTGGAGATCCAGGCCGACTCCATTGAGATATATGGAGAGTGCGACCCTATGCGCTACCCTCTCCAGAAGAAAGACACTTCTTTCGAGTATCTGCGTTCCGTCGCACATATGAGGATGCGTACAAACACCTTCGGAGCAGTTCTGAGGATCAGGAACCAGATGGCCTTCGCCATCCACGAGTATTTCCATTCAAAGGGGTTCGTATACCTGAACACCCCTATCATCACGGAGTCTGACTGCGAAGGCGCTGGCCAGATGTTCCAGGTTACCACCCTCGACCTGGAAAACATTCCCAGGAACAAGAAGGGAGCTATAGACTATGCTAAAGACTTCTTCGGGAAGCAGACATCGCTTACCGTAAGCGGACAGCTTGAAGGCGAACTGGGAGCAACGGCCCTCGGTGAGATTTACACCTTCGGCCCCACCTTCCGCGCCGAGAACTCCAACACTCCAAGGCATCTTGCCGAATTCTGGATGATAGAGCCTGAAATGGCGTTCTACGACATAGAGCAGAACATGGACCTTGCAGAGGACTTCATCAAGCATCTGGTAAAGTACGCCCTGGACAACTGCTATGACGACATCAAGTTCCTCAACGACCGCTATGACAACACTCTCATAGACCGTCTGAAGAGCGTGATAGGCATCGATTTTGTCCGTCTTGAGTATACCGAGGGAATCAAGATCCTGGAACAGGCCGTTGCAGACGGCACCCAGTTCGAGTATCCGGTTTCCTGGGGCGTAGACCTTCAGAGCGAGCACGAGCGTTACCTGGTTGAGAAGCACTTCGGCAAGCCTGTCATCCTTACTGGATATCCCAAGGACATCAAGGCCTTCTATATGAAGCAGAACGAAGACGGAAAAACCGTGCGCGCAATGGACGTACTTTTCCCCAAAATTGGAGAAATCATCGGAGGCTCAGAAAGGGAATCATCCCTCCAGAAACTCGAGAACAGGATCAACGAGCTTGGCATGAGCCGCACCAACCTGGAGTGGTACATCGACACCCGTCGCTTCGGTTCCTGCCCTCACAGCGGATTCGGCCTGGGATTCGAGCGTCTGCTGCTTTTCGTTACTGGAATGCAGAACATACGCGACGTGATTCCATTCCCCCGTACACCTAAGAACGCAGAGTTTTAAAGTATATGCTGGTAATTGGAATAGCCGGAGGTTCCGGCAGCGGCAAGACCACGGTGGTCAAGGCCATTTGCGAGAAGCTTCACAAGAGAGTGGTTGTAATCCCCCAGGATTGCTACTACAAGGACTCCAGCGACCTTACCGACGAGGAAAAGAGGGTACACAACTTCGATCATCCAGATTCCATTGAATGGGACCTTCTTTGCAGCCAGCTCAAGGACCTGAAGGCGGGCAAGACAATAGAACAGCCCGTATACTCAATCATTACCTGCACCAGGTCAAAGACGGAAAAGACCATAGTGAAGCCTGCAGACGTGATTATCATCGAGGGTATCCTCATATTCACCTGCAAGCCGCTGCGTAACCAGATGGACATAAAGGTGTTCGTGGACGCCGACGATGACGACCGCCTGATGCGCGTGATGGAAAGGGACATTTCAGAGCGTGGAAAGGACGTTCACTGGGTGATAGAACGCTACTCGCGTACTGTAAAGCCTATGTACCTTCAGTTCATAGAGCCAAGCAAGCGCTACGCCGACATCATAATCCCCCAGGGAGGTCATAACAAAGTGGCCATCGACATGCTCACGGCTACCGTAGAAAAACATCTTGAAAAGAAAGACTGAAAGTGCGGATCCGCAAAGAAGACAAAGCCGGGATATACGGCACCGTGATATTCCATCTCGCGGTGCTGGCCATCCTGTTTATCTGCCAGATCGGCTATTCTTTGAGGGGAGAAAACACTTTCATTCTTGATTTTTCCAAACAGGAAGAAATAGAAAGGATTCAACAGGAGGAGATGTTCAAGGAGGATATCTCCTCCCGTATTGAACAGCTTCTGTCTGCATCCGAAAGTGGCCAGATAAACGTGCGAAATGTGACAGTAGACAGGAGCGAGCTCAGGGACGACCGTGGCACCGACGCCCAGAAACTCTACGAAGACGCAGCCAGGCTCCAGCAGGAACTGGAGAACGGATTCGACCTGCCTAAACCTGAAGACGGGCTTGCAAGCGTACAGGAAGAGGCTCCGGCCGTACAGGACAAACCCAAACCTGTCGAGAAATCTACTTACCAAGGACCTTCAGTGGTATCCTACTCGCTTGACGGGCGTAAAGCCAGCACTCTTTCCATCCCCGCCTACAGGTGCATAGGGTCAGGAATGGTCACTGTTATTATTACCGTAGACCCAAGCGGCCGCGTAATTGACGCCAGGATACAGGAAGAAGCGTCCTCGTCGGACAAATGTCTTAGGGAATTCGCCGTAAGGGCAGCCAGGCTTTCACGGTTTTCTTCATCCACTTCAGCCCCGGCCCGCCAAATGGGCGACATCGTATACCAGTTTATAGCGCAGTAGCAACAGCTACCATATCGTCTATATCCAGATATAGATGATAGAAAGCGTCATCTCCAAGTTTTGAATAGCGGCCTACCAGAGCCCTTACCTGAGGCATCAGGTAGTACGCAGTAGCTTCCCACTCCCCTTCTGCTGGGACAAGCGCGTCGCGGCTGGCTGCAAAATCCAGGAACGCTTTTTCCAGATTGCTTCTGTCCAGATATGACAGGAGGGCGTCGTAATTGTCGATGGCCCCAAGCTCACGCTTGTGGTTGTCGAAGAAGTTTGAAGCAAAGCGCATCGGAGTAGCCTTTCTGGAGCAGTTGGAGTAGAAGGTGGTTGCTTTTGTGGTGTCCAGCGGGACGAATACGTCCGGAACAATTCCGCCGCCGCCATACACTGAGCGGCCGCCAACGGTAAAGAACTCCTCGTCCTTGTTAACCTTTATGCTGTCGGCATCCGTCAACTCGCCAGTCTCGTAGCGCTTAACTATATCGTACTGATAATCATCGGAATAAGGCTTCTGGATGCAACGTCCTGAGGGTGTATAGAAACGGGCTACGGTAAGCCTTATGCCTGAACCGTCGCTGAAATAGATGGGCTCCTGCACCAGGCCTTTTCCAAATGAGCGGCGGCCCACTATAGTTCCCCTGTCGTTGTCCTGCATTGCTCCGGAGAAGATCTCGCTGGAAGATGCAGTTCCCTCGTCGATGAGCACTGTAAGCTTTATATCCTTCAGGAAGCCACGGCCATCTGCAGAATAGTCTTCTCTCTCGCGGTGCAGTCCTTCCATATAAACTATCTTGCTGTCTTTCTCCAGGAAGAGGTTGGACAGGTTGAGAGCCTGGTCGAAATAGCCTCCGGTATTCTCCCTGAGGTCGAATATCAGAGAGGTCATACCCTTCTCCAGCAAGTTCCTGCTGGCGTTCACGAATTCCTGTGTCGTGGTTCTGGTGAACTTCTCCAGTTTTATGTAACCAGTAGTGTCATTTATCATAAAGGCAGCATCCACGCTGTTGACGGGAATCTTGCCCCTGGTAATTTCAAACGGTATTTCCTCTCCGTCCCTCTTTACGGTTATCAGGACCTTGGTTCCGGCCTGGCCTTTCATCCTGCGCACCATACTGTCCTGAGGGAAGTTGACGCCGGCAATGACCTCGTCGTCCACCTTCAGCAGGCGGTCGCCTGGCTGCAGGCCTATCTTTTCGGAAGGGCCTCCGCTTATGACTTCCATAACTATGGCGGTGTCGTTGGGAACGTTGAACTGGATGCCTATGCCGTCGAATCCTCCGGCAAGTTCAGTCTCGCTTTCCTTGAGAGTGACAGGAGGAAGATACATCGAATGGGGATCCAGGGCGGAAAGCGTGGCCGTGGCCGCCGCTTCTGTCACGGACTCGTAATCTACGT
Organism: Bacteroidales bacterium; assembly: GCA_017437825.1. Lineage (GTDB taxonomy): Bacteria > Bacteroidota > Bacteroidia > Bacteroidales > UBA932 > Cryptobacteroides. The sequence goes on along the minus strand of JAFRXC010000046.1, from coordinate 5,604 downwards.
TGTCTACGTAGTTCTGGTCTATCTGCTCAAGGATAAGTTCCAGTTTCTGCCAGCTGTCGCGGCTGACTTTGATTCTTTGCTGCCTGCCTCTGATGGAGTGGACGGTAACGGCGAGCATCACGCCCAGCACTATGCCCAGCAACGCAGTTATAAGGGCCGAATTCTTGTTCATTGTCTCAATCTACCTTTTCCACCTCTATTCCGGCGCGACGCAACAGGTCTACGCCGTCAGTGAGGCGGTATTCGTCTCTGTAAACCACTCTTTTGATACCTGCCTGGATGATGAGCTTGGCGCACTCAATACAGGGCGAGGCCGTCACGTACAAGGTTGCCCCCTCGCTGCTGTTACCGCTCATAGCCACCTTGGTTATGGCGTTGGCCTCGGCGTGAAGGACATACGGCTTTGTAACGCCGTTCTCGTCGTCGCAGACGTTCTCGAATCCGGATGGAGTCCCGTTGTAGCCGTCAGAGATTATCATCTTGTCCTTGACTATCAACGCTCCTACCTGGCGGCGCTTGCAATAGGAGTTCTGCGCCCATATTGCAGCCATCTGTATGTAACTGTGGTCGAACTTGTTCATATATTAGTTTCTCTGATATAGATACCTCTTGATGCTCTTCTTGGGGGTGCGCTCGAAGTCTTCCGGAAGGAATTCCATACGCTTGATACGCGCGTAATTGGGAACCTCCGCATTGATTTCCGGCAGTGAGTCTTCCAGACGCTTCTTGATCTGGTCCGGAGTCATCCCGTCAAGGCTGGCCTGATGGTAATCGGGATAAACCAGGGCTACGAGAGATCCATTGTCCTCTATTACAAGGGAGTCAGATACGTAATTCACGTTATTGATTACGGATTCCAGCTCTTCCGGATAGATATTCTGTCCTGAAGGACCCAGGATCATACATTTGCTGCGGCCCCTGAGGTACAGGAATCCGTCAGAATCTATTATACCCATATCTCCCGTGCGGAACCATCCGTCCTCAGTGAAAGTTGCAGCCGTAGCGTCGGGATTCTTGTAATAACCCTGGAAAACGTTGGGACCTTTCACCTGTACCTCTCCGGGAATCTTTTGAGGATCCTCTGAATCTATTCGGATCTGGCAGTTGGCGATGGCCTTGCCACAGGAGCCCATACGGGTCTTATACCATTTGGCATAGGTGATGAGTGGCGCGCACTCAGTCATTCCGTACCCTACGGTGAAGGGGAACCTGATGGAACGAAGGAATTTCTCCACCTCCGGATTGAGGCCGGCACCTCCCATTATAACTTCCTCGAAGCGGCCGCCGAAGGCTTCTATCATACCGTTGCGGATACGCGTGCGGATAACCCTGTTCAGGATAGGGATTCGCATAAATGTCCTGTTGCGCTCTACCAGAGGCTTAATCTGGGTCTTGTAGACTTTTTCTATGATAAGCGGTACGGCAATTATGATGTCCGGTTTTATATCCTGCAGCGCATTCATTATTATCTTTGGGCTGGGAACGCGGGTGAGGAAATGGATGTGGGCGCCTATGGTAAGTTCAAAGAGACACTCGAACAGAAGTCCGTACATATGGGCAGAAGGAAGCATGGCAACCACCTCAGAGTAGCAGCTCATCTGGGGCTCGGCATATTCTCCGGCAAAATGGATGTTGGCATACAGAGCCCTGTAGGGAATCATCACGCCCTTAGAGAATCCGGATGTGCCCGAAGTGTAGTTGATCATTGCCAATTCTTCCGGCTTGTCCTTGTAATAGTCCATATCATCCGGGCCGAACCCGTTAGGATACTTGGCGGCAAAGTTGGCGGAAAGGTTCTTGCGGGCATCCTGCAGATAATCGTCCTTTGCATACAGGAAGTTCAGGGTATTCATCTGAACCACAACCGAAAGGCCGGGCATTTCAGACTCCAGTAGGCCTTCCCAAATAACCTCGTCCACGAACAGCACCTTGGCCTCAGAATGGTTTACCAGATAATGGATGTTACCAGGCTTGAATTCGTGAAGGATTGGAACCGGGACAGCTCCGTAGGTAGAGGCAGCTATGAAACTGACAGCCCAGTTGGACTGATTCTTAGAGCAGATGGCAACCTTGTCGCCACGCTGAAGGCCGCAGCCTTCAAAGCAAAGGTGAATGAGGGCCACCCTCTGGGCTACTTCGGCATAGGTAAGGGTAACGCCCTGGTAGTTGGACAGGGCAGGTCTCTCCCAGTTCTCACGGAAAGAGCTCTCGTATAATTTGTTTACTGAATGAAACTCCATATTATTTAAGTGAATTGAGCACCCTCCTGTCTTTTATCTGTTCTCCTCCGTCAAAGGGGAAATAGAGAGTCTCTCTGGTTGTGGTGACTTTCCAGTACTTCTGACCCGATGCGGTCACAAGTTCCGGAAGCTTAATTATAATGTCCTGGGCTGTGATTCCCTGCCAGGAGGCAGGTTTCTTGCCGTGGAGGTCATACATTTCAAGAGTGTTGTCCTTATGCAGGACCATAACTGTATATCCTTTTGCTCCGGTAAAGTCATATACCTCCGGGCCGAGGAGGATTTCTTTACCCAGGTCTACCGGGAAGCCCTGCACGAAAGCTCCGAGACGGCTGATGGCGTACAATGAGCTGCCGGCTCCGAAAAGGAACTGGATTTTGCCGTTGTTGTAGTAGTCTATGTCAGAGACATATCCGCATAATTTCTGTTTGAAGGGTACGCCCCAGAGGCCTTTGCCGTTTTCGTCATTGAGGCACAGGGAAAGCTGCGCGTTCTGATAGAAGGTATTCTTCTTTCCGTTAAGGCTGTTGGTAACCTCGAAGGGGCCTTCCGGAATCTCCACCACCAGTTCAGGAGTCCTGTTGGACTTGACCACGGCGGACTTCACGTCCATCTCCAGTCCTGAGCGGGTATAGCGAAGGAGTTTGGTATCGTTGGAAGTGTAATACATTGTAACCAGGCAGTCTTTTGAAACAAGCTGGTCTGCAAGAACTTCGTCCGCCGCCACGGCGCCCATCAGGTCTTCAAGGGCGGCTCGGCTGCCGGAAACGGTCCAGTTGTCCAGCACGAGGCAGCAGCTCTCGTCAGGAAGAGAGAACAGGTTACCGAACTCGCAAGCGGCGAAGCCTGCAAACGGATAACCTTCTGACAACGCGGGTTCTTTTGCGGAAGGGCCGGAGCGGCGCACGGCGTTTGCCGTCAGAACGGTGCCGTCGTCAAGTTTCCAGGAAATGCTGGCGACTTCCAGAATATCCTTGATCCATTGGTCAGGTGATGTTCCCGCAGCTGCCCTCAGGCTCTCCACGAGATGCTTGTTCTCAGAAAGCCTCTGAGTAGCATCAAGATACTTGTTGTAAGCGCTGCGATATGCTTCCGGCTTGGACGGCGAAAGGCTGAGAGCGAAGACGGTGTTTGTGGGAGCAACCTCCCCCATCTTGCTGCCGGAAGGCTGCAGTCCATCCAGGACGTTCATGAAGTATGAGGGGTCCTTGCTATTCTGGGTCTTGAGCAGCCATTCTCCCTGAGTGGCGCCCCTGCTGTAGATTGCCGTCCACTCCGCGGTTCTCTTTATGAAAGACGAATACTTGCCGAGGAATGTGTCGTAGGCGCTGACAAGCCTGTCGGCATAGTCGTTGGAGAAATATGCCACGTTATTCTGTCCCACGCTCTTAGATATAGCCTCGAAGGCACTGTTATCCAGTATTGAAGCGCCTGCGCCCAAGTGCCTTGCAGAAGAACTGACGATTGTCTCCGAAGGAGACACCAGCAGGAATTCACGCTGCTCGTTGGAGGCTATCTGCGAAGCCAGCCCCGCCGTGAGGGCAGCCCTGTAAAGGGAACTGTCCGCCTTTGAAACTACCAGAAGAGGGACGAGACTTCCGCTGTAGTGAAGCGAAGCGGCAATGGAGACGCCCGAGAGGGAGCCTGCGTCAATGATATTCTGGATGTAATCCTTGAACGGGCCTGAACAGAAATGAGACAGGACAGGCATACTCTTGCCCAGGTCCTGGAATGTCATTACTGCTGCAGCATCCGAAGGGATAGCTGCCAGAAGCGCCGTATCTGCCTTTGTTCTCTTGTCAGAACTTCCGGAACCGACTCCGGAATACAATGCATATACGCCCCCGGCTATTGCCAGGACCAATACTAATGCAACACACGCAAGGATTATAAGCGTCTTTTTGTTCATAACTAACAAATATAGCAATAATCCCGCATTATTCCATTAATAGATAGGATGAATCAGTTTTACTCTGTTAATCAGGGAGTTATATCGGTCGATGGCTTCTTCTGCTATGTCTTTCCAGGAGCGGACTATTGAAGTGGAGGCGCGCAGTCCCACGGTCTTCAGACGCTCGCGGTCCGCCTCCAGGCTGCGGATGGCTGCCTCGAAGTCTTCAGCTCCGTTTCCAATCAGGAATCCGGTCTGGCCGTCAGTAAGCATTCCTGACGCAGAGGCGTCTCGCAGCATTATGGACGGAGTATGAAGTGCGGCAGCTTCGCGCACCACCAGACCGTCAGTATCGTAAAGGGACGGGAACAGGAACAGGTCAGCAGCCGCGTAATACTGCGTCAGCTTCTTCCTGTCTGTCAGGCGTCCAACAAAGCGTACTTTATTCTCCAATCCTTTCTCCGCCACCAGTTTCTTCATTTCTTCCTCGGCATAGCCGGTACCTATGAAAAACATCTTGAACGGAAGGTCCTTTATGCGGCCAAGTGTCTCTATGGTCAGACGAAGGTTCTTCTCCCAGATATGCTGTCCTACATACAGCAGTGCCAGTTCTTCCGGTGCCAGGCCAAGGCTGCGGCGCGACTCGGCAAAGAATTCAGGAGAATAGTCCCTCACCAGGTCGCAGCCGTTCTGCATCACCTCTATCTTGCCCTTGAAGCCATAGCTGTACAGGACTCCTTTCACAGATTCCTGAGGCACCCACACCTCGTCGGCAGATTCGTAGAAATTAACTATTCCCTTGATCACGGCATCCAGGATGACCTTTCCGGGGAGAACGCGCGCGAAATCGTCCTTGTATTTGGAATGGAAGGTGGCGACCATAGGGATGCGCTGCTTCTTGGCTACGTTCTGGGCGGCCCAGCCCGATGTAAACGGGCAGTGCGCGTGGACGATGCGGAACTGCCTGCGCATCAGCTTTGCCTTGAACGCCGGATCAAGATCCGAAATACCTGTAACATATGGAGGTCTGAAAGGGACAGCTACAGACATATAGCTTAATACCTCGTATTTCTTGTCAGAATAGTCTGCGTCCAGGTTCTCAGGGGTAATGACCGACACTCCGCCCACACTCTCCTGCATCCAGCGTGCATAATTCTCCACACATATCGCTACTCCGTCCATCACCGGCGGAAAACTGTCATTGAACAGCCCTATATTCCTCAGTTTGTTTGCCATAGTTTATTATTTGAGTCACAAATATACTAAAACCATTTCACTTTCTACCCTCCGCTTCGCTCCATCCTATCGTTTTCGGAGCGAAGCGACGCAGGGGTGCTTGAGGGGGTACGCCCCCTCAATTTGATATAGGACTACAAAAGAGAGAGTCACGATTGTGACTCTCTCTTTTGTAGTCCCTAGTGGAATCGAACCACTATTTAAGGTTTAGGAAACCTCCGTTCTATCCGTTGAACT
>JAFRXC010000004.1 GCA_017437825.1 Bacteroidales bacterium | reverse complement strand
TTAAGGATCGTTATTGGAAAGACGGAGAAAACCTTCCCAGAGGTGAATCACGATTCACCCTGTTAGCATCCATCAATGATCCAGTCTGGCTATATGCTTTGAATTATAACTCCGTTACCGGTCAAAGAGAGATAGCAGATGATATATGTTCAAACTTGCAAGGAGAAGACGACTTCAATCTGACAGGAAGGACATATGACCCACCCCAATGGGAAGAGCCTCTTCCTTACTCGATAAGGCCTCAATATAGTCAAGGAGGACATTCAATTTTGCAAAATCTTCACACCAAGTATCTGTATCCGGATGTTGAGGGACGGCCTGTTCATAAGAAGTACATTCACTATTTGCCAAGAGAATTAACAGATTATAGAGAAGTCTTTTGCGTCTCAGGATCTTTCAGCGGAAAATACAACTGTCCTGACAACTTCATGGATTGGCTTTATTATGGTCACGACGGGACTGTACGGGATCTGGCTGAGGATGAAGGCTATGTTGTATGGACTGCTGTTTCAAACGTGTTGGACAGATACCTTAAAGATTCGTATGAATTGCAGGAACTGGAAGCATCGACAGACTTGTCTGCAATCTACCTCCGGGACAATTTCTATGCAAACATTAAAGACATCAACGGTCGTTCAAAATTGGGCGTGTTCGGCTGCAAGATTGAGCGGAAATTCCAGTGGTCCGCAGAAGGGTCATATTATGCAGATGGGATCAATTGTACAGTCAACCCCGGCCAATATATATGGAGATGAAAAGAAGAATTGTAATAGCTTTCATTATTTCTTTGCTATTTTCTGGCTTTGCTTTATATGCTCAGGAACCAGCATGGGTCGATACGCTCTCGGAGACGGTTGTTACGGCAACCAGAAGGGTGAACATCAGCCTGGGACGCCTGCAGACGGGTCTTGAAGGGATCAGGGGCGTGGTGTCGCCTATGGGTGAGGGAGACCCTATCCGCTGGACGCAGGGGCTCCCTGGAGTGACCACCGGAGCCGACGGCACCACGGCCATCTATGTCCGCGGCGGCGGTGTAGGCAATAACTTGTTTTCGCTTGACGGGGTGCCGGTGTACGGCTACTCGCACATCCTGGGACTCACCACCATTGTGCCAACGCAGATGATAGGCAGTACCACGCTGCTGAAGGGCGGCTTTGACGGCAGCGACGGCAACTTCACGGCGGCGCACCTGCGCATCGAGACCAAGGCTCCCGCAACGGACAGGGTGCACGCGGGCGCGGCGGTGAACAACTTCCTTGTGAGTGCGGATGCCGAAGGGCCAATCGGCAAGGATCTGTCGTTCCTGATGTCAGCGAGGATATCGCCGCTTAGCTGGGAGTACCGCGCGGTGCGCGGCGCCCTCCCCAGCCTGCTGGGCGGGATGGACAACTTCTCCGCGAAGGTTGGAGACCTGTATGGCAAGCTGCAGTGGAAGATTGGGCCGCGGAGCTCGCTTATGGCGTCGGCGCTGGCCAGCGAGGACCGCTACGCCTTTGACACACCGGACGCATCGCACGAAGTGATGGGCTGGAGCAACCTTGTGGGCCTGATGCGCTTCAGACACGAATGGGGGAAGTCTGACCTGAGCGTTTCTCTCTCGGCTAACAGATACGGGACGGTGCAGGAGCAGGACAAGGTTTATAGGGAGACGCTGAACCATCTGTCATTGCAGTCCACCCTTTCGGAATATATCCTTTCTGCAGACTTGCGTCACTCTCTTGGCGCCCGCTTCGTTTTGAGCGAGGGCGCGAAGCTGCGCCTGGCTCAGTTCGAGCCGGGACAGATCGGGGAGATCAAGAAGCGGACGGATGTCCGGCTCTCCACCTTCTGGCTGCAGCTGGAGTATTCCATTCCGGACATCCTTTCCCTGAAGGCCGTAGGACGCGGGAACATCTATCATAACCTGGAATACGATGGCGTGACAAGCATTTCAGTCAGCCGTTCCGGCGCGGACCGCATCGATCCTGAGGTGAGCCTGTCGGCCAGATGGAACATGACCCCGCACCTGGCCCTTGAGGCCACGTTTGATAGGACAAGGCAGTACTACCATACATTGGAAGGCCTTCCGGTGGGTTGGTCGCTGGATATGCTCCTGCCTTCAGGCGGGTTCATCCAGGGCGGCAAGACGGCAGAGCCGGAGACGGCCACCCAGGGCGGCGTTGGACTGTCAGGTAGGTTCGGGGACCACACGGCATCGGTGGGCGGGTTCTACAAGGAGATGTACAACCTGTTCTACAACAAATACTCCCAGGCGCTTTTCAGCGGAGCGCTGGCATCGTGGGAGCAGCACACCATACTGGGCAATGGCACCTCATACGGAATGGAGTGCCTGTACGAGTACGCCCACGGGGACTGGTACGGACGCGTGGCGTACACCCTGTCCAAGACCACCAGGCACGGCTTCGAGGAGCTGAACGAGGGCAAAACGTTCCACGCGCGCTTCGACCGCCGCCACGTACTCAATGCCACGGCCCAGTGGAAGGGCCTTTCCGCAACGGTCACCCTGCAGAGCGGCCACTGGGAGAACGGCGCCGCGGAGACCTATCCTCTGCCTATGCTGGGCGAGCCGGACTGGCAGGCGAAGTACTACTCCGGATACAACAACTACCATATGCCCACGGTCTTCCGCCTGGACCTTGGCTGGCAGAACGGGTTCAAGACGGGAAAAGTACAGCACGTGGTGAATGTGGGGGTGTGCAACGTCACCAACCACTTCAATCCGTTTATGCTGTACTATGACACCAGGACCGAGTCCTGGAAGGAGATAGCTCTGCTGCCGATCCTGCCCAATTTCAGCTGGAGGGTGGAGTTTTAATCATATTTCAACAAAATAACTCATAATATCTCTCCTTTATATTCTCCTATACTGGAAGACTCCGGAGTTTTGAATAGCGTTAAATAGGAGTTAAAAGACGCTGAAATCACACCTTTTTCACACCCCCGCTAAAAAAATAACTAAAAAGACAGTCGGAGGCGCGATGAGCCGACTGAAGGGGGACGGCGAAGCCGTGCGGGGGAATCCTTTCCCCCGTCCCCCTCGGGGGTGCAGGGGGATGGAAGATCTCCACAAAAAAAGGTCGCGGACATATGTCTGCGACCTTTTTTGTGGAGATAAGGAGATTCGAACTCCTGACCCCCTGCTTGCAAAGCAGGTGCTCTACCAACTGAGCTATACCCCCG
>JAFRXC010000045.1 GCA_017437825.1 Bacteroidales bacterium | reverse complement strand
CGACCAGCTGCGCAGGGACTTCACTATCAACGCTATGGCCTTCAGCCTTCAGAAAGACAGCTTCGGAGAACTGGTTGACCCCTTCGGAGGCATACGGGACCTGGCGGCGGGAATAATCCGCACTCCCCTGGACCCGGACACCACCTACTCCGACGACCCTCTCCGAATGCTTCGCGCCATACGCTTCGCCACAAAGCTCAGCACCGACTCGCTTCAATTCACGATAGTCCCCGAATCCCTGGAATCAATGCGCAGGATGAAGGACCGTATGAGCATACTCTCCAAAGAAAGGATAGTGGAGGAGCTGAACAAGATCCTGGTATGCGCCAGGCCGTCCAAGGCTTTCGAACTTATGGACAGCACCGGACTCCTGGATTATATACTCCCCCAGCTGACGGCGCTCAAAGGCGTCGAGAGCATAGAAGGAAGGGGGCACAAAGAGAATTTCTCCCACTCGCTGCTGGTGCTGGACAACGTCTGTGCGGCTGACAATGGCCCCGAGCCCAACCTCTGGCTGCGCTGGGCCGCCCTGCTGCACGACATAGGCAAGCCAATCTCCAAGAAATTCGTCCCCGGACAGGGCTGGACTTTCCACGGCCACGACGTCATCGGAGCCAAGATGATTCCCAAGATCTTCACCGCCCTCAAGATGCCTCTGAACGAGAAGATGAAGTACGTCCAGAAACTGGTGCGCCTGCACCTCAGGCCGATAGCCCTGGTGGACGACGGCGTCACTGATTCGGCCATAAGGCGGCTCCTGTTCGACGCCGGAGACGACATCGACGACCTTATGCTCCTCTGCCACGCCGACATAACTTCCAAGAATCCGGTTAAGGTGGCCCGCCTTCACGAGAATTTCGAACTGGTGAAGCGCAAGCTGGTGGAAGTTGAGCAGAAAGACGAGATACGCAACTTCAAGAACCCGATTACCGGAGAATACATAATGGAAGTCTACGGTATAGGCCCGTGCAAGGACATAGGCGTAATCAAGGAATTCGTGAAGGAGGCCATACTGGACGGAGTAATAGGGAACAATTTCCAGGAAGCCGACGCCCTGATGCGCAGCAAGGCAGCCGAAATGGGTCTGACAGCAAAATGATAGACGGATATATAGGCTACATAGCTTCGGTGCGCAGGTATTCCACGCGCACTCAGCAGATATACAGGGACGTACTGGAACAGTTCGCCTCCAGCTGCGACATTACGGACTTCTCCGCCGTTACCTCATTCCACGTGCGCGGCTACGAGATGTACCTGCTGGACGAAAAGGGCCTCGACGCACGCACCGTCAACCTCCACTTGAGCGTGCTCAGCGGATTCTTCCGCTACCTGATGCACGAAGGGATCCTGGAATCCAACCCCTGCAGGACAGTGTCGCGCCCCAAGACTGGCAAGCGGCTGGCGGACTTCTACAGGCAGGATGCGATGGAAGATTATTTCAAGGCGACGCAGACCTATGTGACGGAGTCCGATATGGGTATGGAAGCACGCTACCGCAAGCGTCTGGCCCGCCTTATCATCTCAATTCTTTACGATACCGGGATGCGCCGCAGCGAGCTCATCTCCCTGAAGCGCGGTGACGTGGATTTCACCCGCAGGGTTGCCCGTGTCCGAGGCAAGGGCGACAAAATTCGGGAGATTCCGCTTATCCCTTCTCTTTGTGAAGAAATTTCATTATATTTACAATCGGTTGAATCAATGGAAGGGTGCGATACGGGGCCTGACGCTCCCCTTCTGGTCACTTCCAAAGGCAAAGCCTTATACCCGGTATACGTAGACCGAACTGTAAAGGAAGAATTAGGAAGCGTAGCGTCTATAACGGGACGGAAGTCCCCCCACGTACTCAGGCACTCCCTGGCAACCGGACTGCTGAACGACGGAACCGACCTGAACTCCATAAAGGAACTCCTGGGTCACTCTTCCCTGGCCGCGACGCAAGTCTATACGCACAATTCCATTGAGAAACTCAAAACAGTTTATGATAACGCCCATCCAAGGGCAAAAAGCGGAGGTAACAATGGAGATTAAAATCAAATCCCTTAAGTTCGACGCAGACCAGAAACTCCTGGACTATGTCGAGAAGAAAGTCAAGAAACTTGAAAGATTCAATGAAGGAATCGTTAATGTCGACGTGAACCTCACCCTTCTGCAGGAACCTGACAACAAGAACGTAAAACTCCATGTCCGTGTTCCGGGAGAGGAAATGATCATCGAGCGCAACGCCAAGACCTTCGAGGAGGCAATTACCGACAGCGTTGACGCAATGAAAGAAAAGCTCACCAGAGCAAAGGAAAAACGCTACGAGGCATAAATAAAAAAAAGGCGGTCAGTCGACCGCCTTTATTTTTTATGTCTCTCCGGTTTATTTCATTGAGATTGCTACGATTGAGCAAGGAGGAAGAGTTACCTCCACTCCGTCCTTGGTCACCTTGTAGTTCTTGAACTCCTTCTCGCTTACCTTGTTGGCGGTTGCGCCGAAGTTGTTGAAGTCGTGAACGTCGCCGGAAGTAAGGATGCTGGCGCCGGTAACTGACTTCACTGAATTCCTGTCGAATTTGACAAGCACCTTCTTGGAAGCCTTGAGGTCTGTGTTTACAAGGTCGAAGTTGAGTACGCCGTCCTTGCGGGAAGCGGTTGCGCTGACTGCAGGTACCTCGCCGCCGCGGTTGGCCTTAACGCTGGTGGTCTGTACGTCTGAATCCAGGAACTCGGCGTCCTGATGTACGTTGTACATCTTGAACACGTGATAGGTAGGAGTAAGAACCATCTCGGTGTCGTTGGTAAGGATCATTGACTGCAGTACGTTTACAACCTGGGCGATGTTGGCCAT
>JAFRXC010000044.1 GCA_017437825.1 Bacteroidales bacterium | reverse complement strand
CCCCAGCGGCAATTGGGGCTCTGAAGCCCTTAATGGTACTTCCGGAGCAGGCGCACGCCGTTTGATCGACGGAGTCCAGATAGGTAAAGGATCGATGTCCCTGTATCCTTATTCATTCGTTTATTCAGATGAGAACATGGACGTCGACGTCATCAAGGAGCGTTCAATCTTATATGGTGAGGCGACTATTGCAGCCGGAACTATGACTGCAACCCTCCAGAACTACTACGGTGTCCTTACGGTAGAACTGGATTTCAGGGTGAACGAGTCTGATCCCTGGGACTTGTCTCCCATGTCATCCGCATTGAAGACGGTCGAAATCAACGCAGACCATTTTGTTTGCAAGTACACGTCCTGGGCCTATCTTGCCAGTTTCAAGGCCGGAAGTGCCTCCAATTTCTCAAAAATCATTTCCTATTTCGGCGCTCCTGACAGCGGCGAAGATGATCCCACGGGATTGAATCTTCCAATCCGCCCTGCAAGCACCAGTTCCTGGGTGAAATACTACATCGTCGGTGATTTTGTAGATCAGCTTGAAAATTATGTTTGGACCGTGACGGCAACTGATGCCAACGGTTACGTGTATGAGAAGGAACTGACTTTCAGCTCTGATTACAGTTTCTCAAAAGGTGCGGGTGCGAAACTCTCGACAACTGCCGTTGCAACCACTCCTATCCTACCTACAGCAACGGAACTCGACGGCGGCGGCACGATGCCCTCCAACTGCTATATCGTTCCCTGCACTGCCGGAACATACAGTTTCGCCCCCAAGAGCAAGCGCGGGTTCAACTATCCGTACTATTATAGTGCTTCATCCAGCGCCATTGTTCTTTGGGAAGCTCTTCCTTACAACAATTCAGTTAAGGACGGAGACATTATCAAGAGCGTCAGATTGTACAACGACAATCGTGTTTATGTTGAAACAACCGGTACCGAGGGCAATGCCGTTGTTGCGGTAGTCAACGGTTCGGGCGAAATCGTGTGGAGCTGGCACCTCTGGGTCACCAACTACGATCCCGAAACTGATGGGACAGCCTATCACAATATCCACCTGGATGGAGACCACTACTTCATGATGAGACGTAACCTTGGCGCCTTCCAAAATGCAGGCGTAGATATAAACGGCTATCGTGAGGAACAGGTCGGTCTGTATTACCAGTTCGGCCGAAAGGATCCTTTCGTCGGGGTGAACGACATTTATGAAGCTTCTGATAACCGCGAAACTACCAATTCCGGCAACTGGGCGCAGGTGGATTGCTCAGGTCTGGTCAATAATGCTTATGCCATAAGCAATCCTATGACCTTCATCAAAGGCACCACGGCCAGCAAGAGCTGGCTGCCTGGTGTGGGTGCCGTAGACGGACTCTGGGGAGATGTAGATGATGAACAAGATCCTTGCCCGTACGGATGGCGTGTTGCAGATACCAAGATATGGCAGGCTATTACCGATTATGCAGACAGGACTCTTGACGGATCCGATGTCAATTTCTGGGGAGTCGCTCCTGACAAGCGTCCTATTTCAAAGACTATCAACGACAGCGGCACCTATGGCGGTACATATCAGTTTGACGGCCTTACCCTTCCTTATTGCGGATTCTACTATTATAATACTGGAGATTCTTCCTGGAGCATCTGGCAGACATACAGCTACAGTGTTGACGTTGGAGACGCATACTACTGGGGCAACAGTATGTTTAGTGATACAGTGGCCTACGTTTTCAGAGCATCCAGCATTGACATGTATCAGTTCGAAAATTATTATCAGGCAGAATTTCCTGCATATGGTTTCCAGGTGAGATGTGTTAAAGACTAATACCCTGAACAAACCTGATTATTCAATAGCCTTGTGCCTCACCGACACAAGGCTATTTCTTGTCAAGACGACTGAAAAGATTTGGTATTACGGAAATCATTCCCTATCTTTGCGGTAACACTACAGTGTTACTTATGATAGTTTATCACGGATCTCCACAGCTAGTGAGCGTGCCGCTATATGGAGAAGGAAAGGCTTGGAATGACTATGGTTTGGGCTTTTACTGCACGCAGGACCTGGAATTGGCAAAGGAGTGGGCGTGCCCTGAAGAGCGTGACGGCTTTGCCAACCAATACCGTTTTGACACGGAAGGGCTGTCGTGTCTGGACCTTGGAGGAAAGGACTACCATATTTTGAACTGGCTGGCAATCCTGCTCGAAAACCGCGTATTCGATATCACCTATCCTATCATAAAACAGGGGAGGCAGTATATTCTTGAGCACTTTCTGCCGGCTTACAAAGACTATGACTACATCATCGGCTACAGAGCTGACGACTCCTACTTCTCATTTGCAAAGGCCTTCCTTTCAAATACCATCAGCCTGGAGCAGTTGAACTGCGCCATGCGTCTGGGGAAACTGGGCACACAGGTTGTCCTGCGCAGCCCCAAATCTTTCGACGCCATTTGTAAGGAAATGACCTACATTGCCCCGGCATCAGTCTATTACGCTAAAAGAATGGCCAGGGACCGCAAAGCCAGGGAAGACTACTTTGACATCCTTGCCCAATCTCCTCCCACGGAGGGGGTTCATCTCATTGACATAATGAAAGAAAACTGGACTAACGATGACAAGCGCCTTCAATCAGTTATATCTTGATGATGCCCAATATGCCCTGGGGGCAATGCTGGATTATGCCGTAAACACCTGCGGCCAGGACCTGTCTGTCTTTTATGCCCGGTTCCTTTCCAGCGGCATAGCCGGCCCCTTCTCCCGTGCCAACCCCAAGTACATGGGGCTATCCGGAATAGAATTGGCCCTGCTGGTGGCCCAGCGGACGGGAGATTCCCTGCCACTTGAGGACGCTTTTGTGGATGTTGGCAGTCCGGAATTCTGGACAGGCTGGGCGCTGGCATATCTCTGCTGGAATCTGAATGTGAGCCTGGAGACGCTCCAGCAAAGGGGCGTCACTGCTGAAATGCTTTGCAGCCGCTTCAATCCCTTGCATGAGGCTCCTGTTTCCACCACTGCAGAGCTGGCGAAAAAGCGCCTGCGGGACAGCCTCCAAAAGGACAATCCGCTCAAAAGACAGCGTGCTGCAGCCTCACTTACACAGCAAAACCTGGCCCGCCTTTCCGGCCATTCACTAAGGGCAATCCGCGCCTGGGAGCAGGGGCAGCGGTCGCTCTCCTGCGCCAGCGCCGACGGCATACGCCGCCTTTGCCGGGTGCTGGGATGCAGGATGGAAGATTTGATTTAGATCAGGTTCATTTGGTAATTCAGAAATTATTCCCTATCTTTG
>JAFRXC010000003.1 GCA_017437825.1 Bacteroidales bacterium | reverse complement strand
GCGTCGACGGTAGAAAACAACGTTTTTCATTGTGTTTTTGAGGAAGGAGGAGAAGGGAGAATCATCAATCCGAGACCATCTTTCGAATTACTCGATATGAACGATTATTATTTCACCTATTCCTATGACAAAGAGAAAGGCACCATCGTTTTCGAGTCTTGGGCGGGAAAGGATAAGTTCTCCTGGATTGTCGATAATCTGACAAATGTATCATTCACTTGCCATACTTCATCTGACATTTCACATACGAGATACAATGGCCGGAAGATGAAGTAATTGAGAAAGAGATCTTATGGACGATAAGGATTTCATAAAAGGGATAACCCAGCAGGAGTATAAGGAGGGCTTTGTGACGGACGTGGAACAGGAATATGTTCCCAAGGGCCTGAACGAAGACATCATCCGCCTGATATCCAGGAAGAAGGAGGAGCCGCAGTGGCTGCTGGACTTCCGCCTGGATGCGTTCCGCAAATGGCAGAAGATGGAGCAGCCCACGTGGGGCCACCTGACCCTTCCCCCTATCGACTACCAGGACATCATATACTACGCCGCCCCCAAGAAGGATTCTGAGCGTCCCAAGGAGATAGATCCGGCCCTGGCCGAGACTTTCGAGAAGCTGGGTATCCCGCTTCACGAAAGGGAGGCGCTTGCCGGCGTGGTGGCCGTGGACGCAGTCTTCGACTCCGTCTCCGTCACCACCACCTTCCGCAAGGCCCTCGAGGAGAAAGGCATCATATTCTGCAGCTTCTCAGAGGCCGTCAGGGAACACGGGGACCTGGTACGGAAGTACCTGGCCAGCGTGGTCCCGGTGTCCGACAACTACTTTGCTGCGCTCAATTCCGCCGTGTTCAGCGACGGATCGTTCTGCTACATACCCAAGGGCGTGCACTGCCCGATGGACCTGTCCAGCTACTTCCGCATAAACGCGGCGGGGACGGGCCAGTTCGAGCGCACCCTCATCGTGGCGGAAGAAGGCGCCACGCTCAGCTATATGGAGGGCTGCACCGCCCCGATGAGGGACGAGAACCAGCTCCACGCCGCCGTAGTGGAAATCGTCGTAGAGAAGGACGCTGACGTCAAGTACTCCACCGTCCAGAACTGGTACCCGGGCGACGCCCATGGCCGTGGCGGAATCCTCAACCTGGTGACCAAGCGCGGAATATGCAAGGGCAGCGGCAGCCACCTCAGCTGGACCCAGGTGGAGACTGGCTCCGCCGTCACCTGGAAGTACCCCAGCACAATCCTGATGGGCGACAACTCCACCTCGGAGTTCTACTCGGTGGCCCTGACCAACAACTACCAGCAGGCCGATACCGGTACCAAGATGATACACATAGGCCGCAACACCCGCAGCCGCATCGTCTCCAAGGGTATCTCCGCGGGCCGCTCGCAGAACAGCTACCGCGGCCTTGTGCGGATGAACCCAGGCGCGCAGAACGCTCGCAACTATTCGCAGTGCGACAGCCTGCTCATAGGCTCGCTCTGCGGCGCCCACACCTTCCCGGTGATAGACAACCAGAACCCCACCGCCACGGTAGAGCACGAAGCCACCACCTCCAAAATCAGCGAAGACCAGCTCTTCTACTGCAACCAAAGAGGAATCGCAGCCGAGGACGCCGTGGGATTGATATTAAACGGCTACGCCAAGGAGGAGCTCTCCAGGCTGCCTATGGAATTTGCCGTAGAGGCACAGAAACTTTTGCAGGTGTCCCTGGAGGGGGCAGTAGGATAGTATGGACTGGATCAATTACACTCTCTTCACCCTGGGAAACGACTACCCGGTGCTCCTGATAGACCTGATTGCGTCTGTCCTGGGCCTCACGTGCGTATTCCTTGCCGGGCGCAACTCCAAGTACAATTTCTGGGTGGGCTACCTTTACACCACCGCCCTGTTCCTGATGTTCTGGAACAAGAACCTTTACGCAAGCCTGCTGCTCCAGCCCGTATCCCTGGCCATAAACATCCTGGGCCACTGGCGCTGGACGCACCCTCGCCAGGGCGAGGAAAGCGCCCGCGACAAGACGGCCCTGAAAGTAACCCAGCTCAAATGGGAAGAGAGAGGCCTGGCGCTGGCCGGCACCGTGATAATAGCCTTCTTCTGGGGATGGATACTCAACCGGCTGTTCCCGGCAGATCCACATCCTTTCCTGGACTCCCTGGTAACCGTTCTGATCCTGATGGCCCAGTTGCTTTCCTCACTGAAGAAATGGGACTGCTGGATTGCCTGGATACTGGTTAACATAGCCCAGATAGCCCTGCACCTGTCCGTAGGGCACGTATTTATGCCAATCGTATGCTTCCTGTACCTGGTGAACGCCATCTGGTCATTGGTTAGCTGGAACAAACTATACAAGAAAAATGAGTAGGAAAGTTTTGATATTCGCCCTGCTGCTGGCAATGCCGATGTTTACGGCCCGCGCCCAGCTGTTCGACCCCGAGCACCGCTCCGCCATCGAGGTTTTGGCGGGTATTTCCCCTATTCAGACTCTCCTGGAGAAACTGCCGGATGAACTGCCCGACGGAGGTTCCTACAAGAACCGCCTGGGCTTTGCCGGAACGGTACAGTACGTCTTCGACCTGAACGACAAATGGACCGTGCTGGGCGGAGTGAACCTCTCCCGCAGCATCCACGAAGTCACTCTGCCGGACACTCCCGGCCCCACCACCGAATACGGAACGCCCACTCTGACTTTCCTGTTCGGCACCCACTACCACTGGATGCGCAGGGACCACTTGCGGCTGTACTCCGGTGTAGGCGTGGGAATGACCAACAAGGTGATGCTGGCGGTATTCTTCCCGTCCCCCATCCCTACAATCACCCCAATAGGCGGAGCATTCGGAACGGACCACTTTTACGTTACCGCAGAATTTACGGCCGGAGCCAACTCCCTTGGAGGTTTGGCCGGCCTCGGACTCAGATTCTAGAAGATTATGGATAAAGTCTTGCTGAAAATAGAGAACTTGCACGCCGGAATCGCCGGCAAGGAGATACTGAAGGGAATAGACCTGACCATTAACGAGGGCGAGGTGCACGCTCTGATGGGCCCCAACGGGGCCGGGAAGAGCACGCTGTCGGCCGTCCTCACCGGCAGGCCGGACTTTGTGGTGACAGAAGGCAGCGTGACCTTCCGCGGGAAGGACCTGCTGGCGATGTCACCGGAGGAGCGGGCCTGGGAGGGCCTTTTCCTGTCGTTCCAGTACCCCATAGAGATACCTGGAGTAAGCATCTCCAACTTTATGAAATCTGCCATCAACGCCAAGCGCAAGGCCGCGGGGCTCAAGGACATAGCCCCGGGCGACTACCTGCGCCTCCTCAAGGAGAAGATGGCAATGGTCAAGATGAAGGGAGAATTTGCTAAGCGCGACGTTAACGTAGGGTTCTCCGGAGGAGAGAAAAAACGCAACGAGATTTTCCAGATGGCAATGCTGGAGCCCGTCCTCTCCATCCTGGACGAGACCGACAGCGGCCTTGACGTGGACGCCCTGAAGATAGTTTCCGACGGAGTGGAAGCCCTGCGCTCCCCCCAGACTGGATTCATAGTCATAACCCACTACCCTTCCCTGCTGGAAAGCATGAAGCCCGACGTGGTTCACGTCCTGAAGGGCGGACGCATTGTCTGCAACGGCGGAATGGAAGTGGCTGAGAAAGTACAATCATCCGGATTCGAGAGTTTCTGATGGCCCTGAAGATATACATAGTAGGAAAGGACACCATTCCCAGCAAGGTTTCCCTGGGTGCCGGAGAAGAGATGGACATAGTCTTCGTGGCGCTCCCCGGGGAGGACCGCAGCGTGGCTATGGACGTAGAGCTGGACGCCCCAGGCGCCAGCGCCCAGATCCGGGGACTGTACATCGCAACCGGCAGTCAGAAAGTGGACCTGACCTTCAACGTTCGCCACAATTCCGGCGGATGCCACAGCCGCCAGCTGGTCAAGGGAATAGCCTCCGGAAGCGCCAGGGCCAGTTTCTACGGCAAGATCTACGTGGCCCAGGACGCCCAGAAGACCAAGGCATACCAGGAAAACCACAACATACTGGCCAGCGAGAAAGCCAGGATAGACACCAAGCCGCAACTGGAAATATACGCCGATGACGTAGAGTGCTCTCACGGCGCCACAATCGGCCGCCTGAACCAGGACGAACAGTTCTATATGCGTTCCAGGGGCATTCCGGAAGCTGAAGCACGGCGCCTTCAGATGATATCCTTCCTGGCCCCGGTGGCAGGATTGTTGCCACAGGACCTGGCCGAAAAAGTATATGAAAGCCTTTCCCAATGTGAAGATTAACGTGGGTCTCCACGTGCTGCGCAAGCGTCCTGACGGTTATCACGACCTTGAGACGCTGTTCGTGCCGTACTTCGGAATCCACGACACCCTGGAGATAGAGCCGGCGGAGGAGTTCTCCTTCGAGGCCGAAGGCGTCAGGTGGGAGAACGACCTGACGGTTCAGGCGTATCGCCTGCTGAAGGCAGATTTCGATCTGCCGCCCGTGGCGATACGGCTGACCAAGACCGCCCCCGTGGGGGCGGGGCTCGGCGGCGGCTCCTCCGACGCGGCCTTCACGCTGTCCATGCTGGACAGCCTGTTCGGCCTGGGCCTGGGACTGGAGCGCCTGGCCGCCTACGCTGCCCGCCTGGGCAGCGACTGCGCCTTCTTCATATACAACCGCCCGATGGTAGGGCGCGGCCGCGGAGAAATCCTGACGGATTTCCCCCTGGACCTTTCGCCCTGGCGCATCGAGGTGGAAGTGCCTCAAGGCGTCAGCGTCAGCACGCGCGAGGCGTACGGCGGGATCGTACCCCGCGAAAGGCTTACGCCTATCGAGGACATACTCTCCCTGCCTCTCCCGCAGTGGCGCGGCCTCCTGGTGAACGACTTCGAGCCGCAGGTCTTCGCCTTGCACCCGGAACTAGCGGCAATAAAAGAGCGCTTTTACGCCTCCGGCGCGCTCTACGCCGCAATGTCCGGCTCCGGCTCCGCCATCTACGGAATATTTGAAAAATAACAGAATATGAGAACGAATACCGAATATAAAAACGTCGCCCTGGCCGCCCTGAAAGGCAACTGGGCGCCTGCTGTACTCCTTACCGTGATACTGGTACTCTTCGCGCTGGTAATCTCTGTCCCGAGTTTCTTTATGGACACTCCCAATGTTAGTTCAGGCGCGTTGGCAGGCTATTTTGTCATTATGATGCTGTTTGCCTACCTGTTCCTTCTGCCTTTCCAGTATATCGGATACTACAACAGCTTCAGGCTCCTATACGAAAACGGCGACGACAAACTGATTCCCAACAGTTTCCACCTGACCTTCGGCAACTACTGGCACAACCTGTGGGTCTGCCTGCTGATGATAATAAAGATTTTACTCTGGACCCTGCTGCTGATCGTTCCCGGTATCATCAAGGCGCTTCAGTACTCTATGGCCCCGTATATTGCCATCGAGCATCCTGAACTCTCGGCCGGCGAGACCCTGACCCTCAGCCGCCAGATGACCAAGGACCATCTGTTTGACATTTTCTGGCTGGGGCTGAGTTTCATAGGCTGGTTGTTGCTGGGCATCCTCACGCTGTTCATAGGATACCTGTGGCTGCAGCCGTATATGTATACGGCCTTCGCCGCCTTCTACGGCGACCTCAAAGCGGAATATCTTGTAGGAAGAAGCGAGGCCTAGACCTCCAGGATACCCTCCGGCAGGTCCATTTCCAGGACCTTGGCGTCGGGATCCATACTTACGATCAGATCTTCGTGGAGCGGAATCAGAACCGCTCCTTTTTCTGTCTGCACCTCTATGCAGGGATTGGCGGTGATGTCGTAGAAATCCGTGATGGGGCCCACTCCCTTGAGGGTCCAGCCTATGAGAGCGGCCAGGTCTTCGGAGGGATCATCCTCCTCTTCAATGTCCATATAGACTTCGCGGCCTACCAGCTCTTCTGCGTCTTCCAGGCTGTTGACGTCGTTCAGGGTGACGATGGCCCTGTCCATCCCCCTGCGCTTCAGACTCTGGATAAAAAATGGAACCGGAAGTTCATCGAAGTAGATGAATACCGGTTCCGTAGTGTCTATTTCTTCGGGGTTCATTCCGCGGAATCCCAGCAGGATACCGCCGTCTGTCCCGTGAGACTTGAGGACTTTTGCTACCTGAAGCATATTATGCCTCGGCGGGTGCCTCCTCAGCAGTCTCGGCAGCGGCCTGGGCGGCCTCTGCTGCAGCCTCTTCGGCGGCCTTGATCTCAGCCTCTTTCTTCTTGGCAAGAGCCTCTGCCTTTGCGGCAGCTACCTTTGCCTCAGCTGCGATAACTTCCTTGGCCTTCTGCTGGGCGTTCTTTGCAAGTCCTTCTTTCTTGGCGTTAACCTTGGCGTCCCTCCGAGCTTTCCACTCGTTCCATTTCTGGTCTGCCTGCTCCTGAGTAAGGGCTCCCTTTGCTACACCACCGTCAAGGTGATTGCGGAGAAGTACTCCCTCGTAAGAGAGGATGCGGCGAGTAACCAGGGTGAGTTCTGCTCCAACCTTAAGCCAGGCAAGTGCGCGCTCTGAATCCAGAACGATGGTTGCGGGGTTGGTGTTGGGGTTGTAGGAACCGATCTGCTCGATGTAACGTCCGTCGCGTGGTGCGCGAGTGTCTGCCACTACAATGTGGAAGAATGCGAAATTCTTCTTTCCGTGGCGTTGTAAACGAATTTTAACAGCCATTGTGAATCTGCTTTAATGATTAAGTAATAAATAACATATTCCTTTCTACCCGAGAAAGGACTGCAAAGATAGAAAAAAAACTCTAAAATCATTATATTTGAATTAGATAAGCAATAATTATTATGAGAAACTCCTTAAGGTTCATAATTGCGCTGGCCGTTCTGGCCCTGGGCGCCTGCAACAAAGATCCCCTGGTGGTAAAGACAGAAGCCGGACTTGTCCGCGGATTCTACGAAGAGGGTATGCTGTCATTCAGGAGCATCCCCTATATGAAGGCTGAAAGGTTCATGCCTCCGGAGAAACCGGACAAATGGGAAGGAATCAAGGACTGCCTGAAGTATCCCCCTCAGGCAATGCAGTGGGCAGGCGGACGCGCAATGCCGGACAGCGTGATGTCGGAGCAGGGCGCCTGCTACCTGAACGTCTGGACGGACGGCTCCAAGAAGAAGAAACCTGTGATAGTATGGCTGCACGGCGGCGGATTCGCATCCGGCTCCGGCAACGCGTCGCCCTTCTACACGGGCAAGACATTCGCCCGCAAGGGTACGGTGTGCGTGACCATCAACCACAGGCTGGACATCCTGGGATATATGGACCTTTCGGGAGTATCTGACAAGTATAAGTATTCAGCAAACGTGGGAATGATGGACGTTGTGGCCGCCCTGCAGTGGATTCACGACAACATTTCCAACTTCGGAGGCGATCCCGGCAACGTGACTGTGTTCGGCGAGTCCGGAGGCGGCGGAAAGGTGGGTACGCTTATGTGTATGCCATCGGCCAAAGGCCTGTTCCACAAGGCTATAATCCAGAGCGGAACCATTATGAACATAATGACGCAGGAGATGTCCCAGGCGCTTGGCAAGGCCGTGCTGGACGAGTTCGGCCTCAGCGCCGCCGAGGTGGACAAGCTGCAGGAGGTCCCATACCAGGACCTCTACCGCGCAGGCCAGAGGGCTATGGCGGCCAGCATCGGCATCAGGCCGGTGGGAAGCCCCAAGATGTGGGGCTTCGGCCCGGCGCCTGACGGCGAGGTGCTGGTAAAGCAGCCTTTCCAGCCGTCGTTCTGCGATTTCTCCTCAGACGTGCCGCTGATTATCGGAACCACCTTCAACGAGCTCCAGAGGTCCTACTACGCCCAGAAGGATATGACCCTGGAGGACGCCAAGGAAATCCTTCGCGCCAC
The DNA here is from genome assembly GCA_017437825.1 of Bacteroidales bacterium. Taxonomy (GTDB): domain Bacteria; phylum Bacteroidota; class Bacteroidia; order Bacteroidales; family UBA932; genus Cryptobacteroides. The sequence continues at coordinate 2,240 of JAFRXC010000003.1, read as the reverse complement.
CTACGGCGACAAGACTGACGCATATGTGGAGGCCTTCGGGAAGGCATATCCCGGATTCACGCCGCAGGACCTGGTTTCCGTAGACCAGATGTTCAGGCCGCGCACCGTGCGTACCGCGGACAAACGCGCAACAGAGCCGGGTGCGCCCACGTATATGTATATGTTCTCCTGGAGGTCGCCGGTGCGCGGCGGAACCGCCGGTGCCGCCCACGGCTACGAACTTCCTTTCGTCTTCGGCAACCCCGATATGGGACTTGACATAGTGGGAGAGATGACTCCTTCAGTTGCGGCCCTGGCAGAGGCTATGTGCGATTCCTGGGTCAACTTTGCAAAGACCGGAGACCCCAACGCCGACGGTCTCCCCCACTGGGATCCCTACACCGGCCCTGGCGGAGCCATAATGGACTTCGACAACACCTGCAGCATAAAATATGACTATGACAGGGAGCTGATGACCATTATGCAGTCCGTTATGGAGTAAAAATCGGCCTAATTATTTGCGATTTAAATAAAAAGGCGTATTTTTGCAGTCCCAAACAACACAATAGTCTCCTTTTGCGGCAGTGGTGAAATGGTAGACACGCTACTTTGAGGGGGTAGTGGGCATTGGCCTGTGTGAGTTCGAGTCTCACCTGCCGCACGAAAAAAGGTTGCTCAATCCGAGCAACCTTTTTTTGCGCATTATTATAAGTTCTTCTGTGATTACTTAGTGATGCAGACTGCAACGCGGTTCTGCTCAGGAACACCGGATACCTGCTGGGTGTCGCCGTAGAACTCGGTGGTGATGCGGTTGGCAGCGATGCCGGCATCGGTAAGAGCCTTCTTGACGGCGTTTGCACGCTGCTCAGAGAGGGTCATGTTGCGGTTTGCGGTACCGGTAGCCTTGTCGGCGTAGCCGCTGATGGTGATGGTTGCGGCGGGGTTCTGCCTCAGGACAGATACCAGGTGGTCGATCTTGGCAATCTGGTCGTTCTTGAGAACTGACTTGTTAAGGTCGAAGTAGATGCTCTCCTGAACGGGGGCGGCAACGACGGGGCGCTGCTGTGCGGCACGCTCTGCAGCGGCCCTTTCAGCGGCGGCGCGCTCGGCGGCTGCGCGTTCTGCGGCTGCACGCTCTGCGGCAGCCCTTTCAGCGGCGGCGCGCTCGGCGGCGAGCCTAGCAGCCTCGGCTTCAGCAGCAACAGCGATAGGAGCAGCATAACCAGGATCTACAACAGGCTTTGCAGCTCTTCCTGAAGTCAGGTCGAACTGGAGACCGATGAGAGCGGCCAGGTTGTCGTCCCAGCTGGTTCCGAAGAGACCCTTGTCGTCAAATGTGTTGAACTTGTTGCTGAGGGCGTTGTCGTGAACCTCGAGAAGGATGCGTGCAACGTCGTCCAGACGGATTGCGAATCCCAGACCAGCGCGGATTGCAGGGCCGAAAACAGCCTTGTCGTTGGTGGTCTCGAAACGATAGTTTCCAGCTCCTCCCAGGAAGAGGTAAGGACTGAGGAAGCGGGTGGGATTGTAGTTGAACAGGTTTGCGATGTCGAACATAGCATCCAGACCAAGCTGTGCGTAATGCATGATGCCCATCTCAGTACCCTCATTGTTAGGGAAGGATCCTACAGGGCCGTTCCACGCACCGCGGAGACCAAACCAAGGGGAGAACTTATAACCCAGGGCAATCTGGGCGTCAGATGTGAAATGATGCAAGTTGTCAATCTGCCAGAGATCTGAAGCAGTGTAATTTACTCCACCCTGTGCGGAAAGGTTCCATCCGGGGGTGAACTCCTGAGCCTTTGCGCTGAATGCCAGTGCAAGGGTTGCAATGATAATTACGAATAATCTTTTCATTTCTAAAGAAATATATTGATTTTACTTTGTTACAAGGATTACAACGCGGGCTTTGTCCGGTTCTCCTTCTACCAGGGAGGCGTCGCCATAGTAGTTGGTGACTATTCTGCTGGCCGGGATACCTGCGTCTGTCAGAGCCATCTTGATTACCTCTACACGCTCCTGTGACAGTACGGAGTTGTTGCTGGTGGGAGCGCTTATGTCCGCAAAGCCGGTGATTACCAGATAGCTGTCAGGGTACATATTCATTGAGGTGATGATGCGGCGGAGCTTGCTGTTCTCCCTTATAGGGATGTTGGTCCTGTTGACCTCGAAGGTGACTTTTTCTTCAAGCTCACGGGGGTTGGCTGCCTGGGCGGCCGCTTCGGCGGCGGCCTGGTCGGCCGCGATGCGGTCGGCAATGG
>JAFRXC010000043.1 GCA_017437825.1 Bacteroidales bacterium | reverse complement strand
GTTCTTTACGTTCTCCACCATCATCGCCTTGGCTCCAGCCATCAGTGCGGAGTTGGTTCTTCTGCCGATGACCGCCATCCGGGTCAGGGTCATTGAGGATGCGCCCACGCCCACGAACATCTCCACGAAGTCGGAGCCGCTGATGCTGAAGAAAGGCACGTTGGCCTCGCCTGCTACGGCCTTGGCCAGGAGGGTCTTACCGGTTCCCGGAGGGCCCACCAGAAGGGCTCCCTTGGGTATTTTTCCGCCCAGGGCGGTATATTTCTTTGGATTGCGCAGGAAGTCCACTATCTCCATCACTTCTTCCTTGGCGCCGTACATTCCTGCTACGTCCTTGAAGGTTACGTTGACCTGGTTCTTGTCAGCCAGCTTGCCGGTGGACTTGCCCACGTTGAAAGGATTGGCCTGTCCGCCGCCTCCGCCGCCCAGTCCCCTGTTCATCCCGCGGAACATCCATCCCCAGAGGATGAACAGCAGCACCAGAGGGAGCACCCATTCAAGGACGCTGCTCCAAACCCTGGCGTCGTTCTCCATCACTACCTTGACCTGGTTGCCAGGATCCATCTGGGCGTTGAGCTCTCCGAATTCTTTCTCGGCGTCGAAATGGCCAGATACCAGGAACGTGAAGTGAGGCGACCTGGAAGGAACCTGGCCGCCTGCAAAGCGGTCGGCATACTTTGATATGCAGTCAGGCTTGATGGTTATGTCTCCTTTGTAGTCGTTCCTTACGAAATGGATCTCCTTGATGTCGCCTTTGAGGAACATCTCCTGCACTTCAGCCCATTCTACTTTCTGAGGGCTGGCGCCTCTCTGCCCGAGCAGCATCCACCCTATACCTATGAGCAGAAGGAGATAGAGCCAGGAAAGGTTTATCCTCACCTTGACTATCTTCCTCCTGGGGTCCTGGGGATTCTGCCCTTTATTGTTGTTGTCTGCCATTATTCTGCGTTTTTGTCTGTCTTGGCCGGACGGGGCTTGCGGTATTTGTATTCCTTGCGCACGGCGTCTGCCCAGAGGTTTTCAAGATTGTAGAAATCCCGGTACTGGGACTGGAAAATATGGATGACTATGTTCCCGAAGTCGAGGATGACCCAGAAACTGTTTTCCAGTCCTTGCATACGGAGGGGCTTGAGCCCCAGTTTCTCTTTGGTTTCTTTAAGTATATTGTCGGCAATTGCGGCAACGTTGGTGGTGGAATCGGCATTGCATATTACGAAGAAGTCCGTGATAGCCGAGCCTATTGGCCGCAGGTCCAGTGAAACTACGTTCTGGCCTTTCTTGTCGAGGATTGCATCCGCAATTACGCGGAGGTCGTGAGTAATCATATATTGTCAGGAATTGTTAAATTTGCATACACAAATATACAAAAAATACACCTATGACAAATACTTCTGCCATTATATGGCTGGACAGCGTAGATTCCACGAATAAAGAGGTCAGAAGGCGTCTGGACAGCCTTGACAATATGTCAGTCATATCTGCCACGGAGCAGACCGCCGGCCGCGGACAGGGCGACCACACCTGGCACTCCAGGCCCGGGGAGAACCTGACTTTCACTGTCCTTCTCAAGTTCTCTGAGATAGGTGTATTGCCTGCCAGGGACGCAGGCCGGATAAATGACTTCGTCACCTCTTCCCTGCTGTCATATCTGGCTTCTCACGGCATTCAGGCGCGTATTAAGCTGCCCAATGATATCTATGTGAAAGACAAGAAGATATGCGGTATGCTCATTGAGAATATACTGGACGGTCCCAACATAGGTGTGAGCATAATCGGAATCGGCCTGGATGTTAACCAGACCGATTTCCCGGAAGACCTTCCAAATCCTGTTTCGATGGCGCAGCTTACAGGGCAGAGTTATACTCTTGAAGAGGAACTTGCCCGGCTCCTCGCAGAAATGCAATCACGCTTGCCGGATCTGTTGCCTTGAAGACTGTGCTTCCGGCAACGAAAATGTCCACTCCGGCTTCCGCCAGTTCCGGTGCGTTGAGGATGGTCACTCCCCCGTCTATTTCCACCGGAGTCGTAAGTCCCTGACGCTCTATCTCGGTTTTCAGGGTCTTTACCCTGGAATAGATATTGGGGTCTATGTTCTGACCGCCGAATCCGGCGCGTACTGACATTGCCAGTACATAGTCGCAATCCTTGAGGTAAGGATAGCACTCTTCCACCGGTACGTCAGGATTGAAGGCCAGGCCAGCCTGGCATCCGAGGGAACGGATGGAATTGAGCATCTCGGAGGGGTCGTCTCCCTGCTGGAGGATGGCTTCGAGGTGAACGCTGATCATCTGGATACCCAGCGCCGCTATCCTCTCGATGTACTTTTCAGGATGAACTATCATCAGGTGCGCGTCCATAGGGATGCGGGCAATCTTGCTTACAGGCTCCAGCACAGAGAATCCGAAGGAGATGTTGGGCACGAAAGAGCCGTCCATCACGTCAAGGTGGATTATGTCAGCATAGGTGTTGAGCATCTCGATTTCCTTGTCGAGATGCAGGAAGTCTGCAGCGAGGATAGAGGGGGCTATTCGAATCGGCATACAACGTCCTCCAATAAAGCTACGAATTTGTCAAGTGAGGCCAGCTCCATCTTTTCTCCCGGAGCGTGCACCCCGCGAAGGGTGGGTCCGAAAGAGATCATGTCAAGGCCCGGGAACTTTTCCAGGAACAGGCCGCACTCAAGGCCGGCGTGTATGGCCTTGACCAGCGGTTCAGTTCCGAAAAGCCTTTTGTAGGAGTTTCTACAAAGCTTGAGGATGTTCGAATTCACGTCAGGCTTCCAGCCTGGATACGGGAACTTGTGAACAACCTTGGCTCCGGCGCAGGAGAAGAGGGCCTCTATTTTTTCGGCCATCATTTCCCGCGCGGACATCACGGAACTTCTCTGGCTGGTGGTGACCACGGCCTTGCCGTCGCCCAGGGCGACAGCGGCAAGGTTGCTGGAGGTCTCCACCAGGCCCGCGATGTCCTGACTCATTGCTTCCACACCGTGAGGACAGGCGGCCAGGGCGGATATGATCCGGCCTGCCGCACGGGCCTTGACGGCCGGGGACTTGCATTCTACCGTCTCTGCCTTGACGTTCACGCCACGGTCTGAAACGGCGAATTCTGCCTTAAGGAAGGCTCCGAAGACCTTGAAACGTTCCATTGTGGCTTCAGGGTCCTTGACGGCGATTACGGCCTCGCATTCCCGTGCGATGGCGTTGGGCTTGTTGCCTCCCTTGAAAGCGATCAGCTGGAGGCCGTGCTTCTTCTCAGTATAGAGGAAGCGGGCCATCTGCTGTACGGCATTTGCCCTTCCCTTGTCTATGTCGTCCCCGCTGTGGCCTCCTTTGGCTCCGTCTACAACGAGTTTGACGCAATGGAAACCGGGCTTTAGGGGCTCGGTGCCATATGAGAAGGTCGCAATTGTGTTGACGCCTCCGGCGCAGCCGATGAACAGCTGGCCTTCGTCTTCGGAATCAAGGTTGATGAGCGTCTTGCCGGTGAAGAAGCCTTTCTTCATAGCTTCGGCGCCGTCCATTCCGGTTTCTTCAGAGATGGTAAATACGCACTCAATCTTGCCGCACTTGACGTCGCTCTCGAGAAGCGCAAGGCAGGCGGCGATGCCTATTCCGTCGTCAGCGCCCAAAGTGGTGTCCTTGGCAATCATCCAGCCATCCTCGATTACGTAATTGATGGGGTCCTTGGAAAAGTCGAAATCGACGCCAGCCTTCTTTTCGCAAACCATGTCCTGATGGCACTGCAGTACCAGGGACGGCACTTTCTCCTTTCCTTTGGAAGCCTCGCGGATTATGTTGACGTTGCCTGTGGAGTCCACCTTGCATTTAAGGGAATGCCTGGCGGCCCAGTCCTTAAGGAATTCGGTCATCGGTCCTTCGTGGCCCGATTCCCTCGGTATGGTGGTTATTGTCTTGAATATCTCAAGAACAGATTCAGATGTCATTTATATATGATGAATAAGCGGTTGTCAGTCTATCTGTCCACGGGTACCAGCATCTTGTGAATGTCATTTACGTACTGCCTGAAGGTCTTGTCGGTTGACATCAGGTCCGTTACGGTTGTGCAGGCGTGGAGGACTGTAGCGTGGTCCTTGCCGCCTATCTCGGAACCAATGGTGGACAGGGAGCAGTTGGGGATGAGCGTGCGGCTGAGGTACATCGCAATCTGGCGGGCCTGGACTATCTGGCGCTTGCGGCAGGGAGATACCATTTGCTCGTGAGTGATGTTGAAGTAGTCGCATACGGTGCTCTGTACGGCCTCGATGGATATGTTGTTCTGCTGCTCGGATACCAGGCTTCCGGTAACCTGCTCCGCAAGGGACAGGGATATGTCTTCGTGGGCCAGCGTGGCGTGGGCAATGAGAGAGATGAGCACCCCTTCGAGCTCCCTGAAATTGGACTTGATCCTGGAGGCCAGGAATTCGAGAACCTCTTCGGGAACTTCCACTCCTTCCCTGAAGCACCTTGACCTGAGCATAGACAGCCTGGTGTTGTAATCCGGCTGGCTGAGCTGTACGGAAAGACCCCATTTGAAACGGGAAAGCAGCCTTTCCTCGAAGTTCTGCAAGTCTACCGGTGCCCTGTCGGAGGTGAATATCAACTGTTTTCCCGACTGGTGCAGGTGGTTGAATATGTTGAAGAACGCGTGCTGTGCACCCTGGCTGGCCAGATCCTGGATGTCGTCTACTATAAGCACGTCGATGCGCATATAGAAAGCCAGGAAATCTGCCAGTTTGTTGTGGACGTTGACAGCGTTCATGAACTGTGTCCTGAACTCGCTTCCGGTAAGGTAAAGGACTACAAGTTCAGGACTCTTGCGGGTTATTTCTATACCTATTGCCTGAGCCAGATGGGTCTTTCCCAATCCGGAGCCTCCGAATATGAACAAAGGGTTGAATGGGGTCTTGCCCGGCCTTTCCGAAATGGTGATGCCGGCGGTGATGCCCATCTTGTTGCACTCCCCTTCTATGAGGTTCTTGAAACTGAACGCGGGGTTAAGGCGGGGGTTGATCACCAGTTTCTTAAGCCCTGGGAATACGAATGGTCCCGGATTCTCCGCAGGATGGAAGGTGTTTATGGAAACGGCCTTGTTCATTGGAGTGTTTCCGTCCGAAGCCGGATATACCATAGGCTTTTCGGTAGAGACAGGCTTAACCTGATAAAGCAGTTTGGCGTCAGCGCCTATCACTCGCTTGAGGGTGGATTTGAGCACGTCCAGGAAGGCGTCTTCTATATACTCCCGGAAAAAATGGGAAGGAACCTCCACCGTGAGCGTATTCTGCTGGAAGTCGACAGGGACTATGGGCTTGAACCAGGTAGCAAACTGCTGAGGCTCGATAATCTGTTCGATTATCCTCAGGCAGTTGTTCCATACGTCGGAATGTTTATTTATAGCGGTCTGGTTCAGCATTAATTCTCAGGTTGGGTTATGACCCTATTCGACATAAAAACAGGGATTGAATTGTCCCCGTTTTCTGTGTACAAAAATGGATGAAAAAAAAGTAATAAAAAATAAAATTCACTATTGCATAAAAAGTTTTTTATATGTAAATAAAAGAAAAGAGACCTCATTTTTGAGGCCTTTTTAATAAACTGAAAACCAAACGTTTATAAAATGAGGTTAGGCTCGCAGGCACGTTTAAATAATATTGCAATCTGTAATGATTCTAAATTGAAAAAGGTGTATAATTTATTGTTACATTGCTTACTAAAGCATGCTTGCGGAGTTCCCTTCAACTTTGACCATAAATGAGTCCTTGAAAACTTTTTTTATGTCAGAGTTTTCTTTTTTTGCCTGGTTCAGATCTTCAGAAAAACCAACTATGTATTTATAAAGATTTCCGCTCTTCACGGTTCTCACTTTATAACCCTTGAAATAGCTGTCGCTTTCTTTCATAAGCTTGGAAGAGGCCAGGACCTGGGTGCCGTAATAGACGGAGCCATCCTGCACCTGGGCGGCAGTTTCCGTGGTGTTGGAAGCAGGGGCGGGCTGAGCCTGTGAGGCCGGCGCAGGAGCGGACCTTTCGGCAGGGGCGCTTATGCTCACGCTGGCGTCGTAGCTGGTCTTGTAGTCGCAGAAGGCCTTGAACAGGTTGTCCACCATCTGGTCGAGGCTCTTGTCGGAGCGCAGGAGGGCGAGGTCGCCTGTGTTGGATATGAATCCCATCTCCAGAAGAACGGCAGGCATAGAGGCCTCGCGCAGGACCTGGAAGTTGGCTTGCTGCACTCCGTAGCTGTGCTTGAAAGGCGCTCCCATCTTTCCGTTAACGGTCTCGGCAAAGCCCAGGGACTGCTCCCTGAAGGCGTTGTAGAGGAACTGGGACATTATCTGAGCCTCGGGAGAGTTGTCGTTGAGGTCTCCGTAGACTGTGGAGTCCTCTTCGAGGTAGATTACGGAGTTCTCCCTGGTGACCACGTCCATGTTGAAGGCGTAGGTGTCGGTGTTCTTGTTGGAGGACTGTCCGAGAATGTATGCCGCGAATCCGTTGGCGGAACGGTTTGAAGCCGCATTTATATGTATTGAGATGAACAGATTGGCATTGTTCTTGGTGGCGAAACGGGCACGGTCCCTGAGGGCTACGAACACATCCTTCTCCCTGGTGAGGAGCACTTTCATTTCTGGATATTGTTTCCGTATCTTTTCGGCCAGTTTCTTGGAAATTGTCAGCGTCAGGTCTTTCTCCTGGGTGCGTTTGTCCTGGCTGATGCAGCCGGGGTCCTTGCCGCCGTGTCCGGGGTCAAGGACTATGGTGTTGAGTCTCAGGTCGGCAGCGTTTTGGGCGGGAGCTGCAATATACATTGCAATTGATGCAAGAAGTAAGACGGCTCGTCTGAAATTCATAAAAATATATTACTTTTGTATTTGCAAATTTAGGCAAAAAATTGACTTTTAGGTATCTAAAATATATATTAATAACCTTGTTCGTTTTTGTGGCGTCCTCCTTTGCCGTCCACGCCCAGGAACCCGTCAGGGAAGAACTGGAAGAGATCCTGGCGCCGGAGGATTCCCTCTTCAAGGCAGCCCTCGATTCAACAGCCCGCGCCGACTCCCTTGCACTTCTGGACAAGAGTTCCATAAAGGCTCCTGCCTTCACCTCTGCCGGAGACTCCATCGTGGAGATGTTCAGCGGCGGTCACCGTATCATCTACTATTACGGAGGAGTTACTGTCGAGTACGAGAACGTAACCATCACCTCCGACTATATGGAGTACGATATGGACACCGGCGTCGTATACGCCAGGGGCACCCTAGACACCCTCTCGGGCGAATGGAAGGGGCGGCCTCAGATGACACAGGGGTCTTCCGTATACGATATGGAAGAAGTACATTACAACTTTAATACCCAAAAGGCTTTCATCACCAATATGGTGACTAATGACAACGAGGGAGAGATACGCGGAGACCGCATCCAGATGAACCCTGACAAGTCCATCAACATGATGGGAGGAAAGTACACCGTCTGCGACCTTGAAGAACCTCACTACTACCTCAAAATGTCATCGGCAAAGGTTATTACTGATCCAAGCCAGAAAACCGTGTTCGGCCCTGCCTGGCCGGTGTTGGGAGGCGTTCCTATCCCGCTGGTGGTTCCGTTCGGCTTCATCCCTCCCAATCCGGAAAGGACTACGGGCTTCCTGACGCCTTCTTTCGGAGAGGAGAAGGCCAGAGGATTCTATATGCGTGATGCTGGTATCTACCTTGTCCTGGGCCAGTATTTCGACCTTTCCCTTACGGGCAGCATCTACACCCTGGGCTCCTGGTCGGTGGACGTCAACTCCAGGTACAAGGTCAACTACAAGTTCAACGGCGGCGTGTCGTTCACTTATTCCCACGACCAGACAGGAGAAAAAGACAGTCCTGATTTCTTCTCTTCCAGCAACTTCGGAATCAGGTGGAACCATTCCCAGGACGCCAAGGCGCATCCGGGAACCAGTTTCAGCGCGTCAGTGAACTTCTCCAGCCCTTCCAACAGCAGATACAATTCCCGCTCGGTCAACGAGGCCTTGCAGAACCAGGTTTCTTCATCCATTTCTTACGGAAGGAACTGGGATGGACGGTTCAACCTTTCCATCAACGCATTGCATAGCCAGAACTCAAGGGACAGTTCATATACCTTCACGCTTCCTAACATAACATTCTCAATGAGCACCATCTACCCGTTCAAGCAGAAGAACAGGGTGGGCAGGGAGCGTTTCTACGAGAAGATATCCTTCGGATACAGCACCACCCTCCAGAACAAGGTGGGCTTCAAGGCATCCGAATTCAAGGAGCCCGGCTTTCTTGACCGCTTCCAGAACGGTATGACCCACAACTTCACCATAGGATTGCCGTCGTTCACGCTGTTCAACTACATCAACGTGAACCCCAGCATCAGCTATGGAATGAACTGGTTCTTCCGTGCCCGTTCTTATGTTTATGACCCGGAATCTGAGAGTTACGATCCCAACAGGGATGCTCCGGTGATGGTCCAGGGGGCGCAGTTCGGGCATTTCGGAATAACGCAGCGATATTCGGGAAGCATATCGGTCAACACCAGGCTGTACGGTATGTTCAACTTCGGCCGGCGGGGTGGCAACCTGCAGGCCATCAGGCACGTAATCTCCCCTTCCATATCCTTGAGCGTCGCTCCAGAACTGGGAACGCATGCCAACGGATGGCGTACGCTGGAATACGTGAACAAGAACGGCGAAGCCAAGAGTTATACTTACAACATCTACGAGGGGCAGATGTACTCCGCCCCAGGAAAGGGCCGTCAGGCATCTATGGGTATATCTATCAGCAACAACCTGGAGGCTAAGGTCAGGGACAAGGCGGATACCACCGGCGTGGGTACTAAGAAGATAAAGCTGATAGACCAGCTTACCTTCAATACCGGAGTTAACCTGCTGGCAGATTCACTCAAGATGAATACCATCAGCGCCAGTATGACCACTACCCTGTTCCAGAAGCTCACGCTCAATATGAACGCCACAATGGATCCGTATGCCGTGGATGAGAGAGGACGCCGATACAATACCTTCAACATTGTAAAGGAAGGCCTCCTTCATCCTGTGCGCATAACCTCTGCCAACCTGTCTTTCTCCTACAATTTCCAGGGAAAAGGTACCATTCAGGGAAATGACGGAACTGATGGAGCCGTGGGAAGCGGAAGCACCCTGGCTTATCAGCAGGTGTTCTATCATCCGATAACCGGCGAGTACATCCCCGGCGGCTGGCTTTATTATATGAATCCTGATTCGCCCTGGAACCTGAATACCAGTTTCTCTTTCGGCTATAACAGGACATATGCAATAGTGGACCAGCAGCTGGAGACCAGGCACAACTTCTCCGGTACGGTCTCAATGAGCGGAAACCTCAGGCTGACCCCAAGACTATCAATGACGGCAACGTCCGGATTTGACTTCATTGCCCGTAAGATAACCACTTCAAGCGTCAATTTCTCTTACGACCTGCACTGCTTCAACATTGCAGTGTCCTGGGTGCCTACGGGACAGTGGCAGTCATACAGCTTCAGGATATCGGCAAACGCGTCCGCACTGGCGGATATCCTCCGGTACAAAAAGAGCAGCAGTTTCTGGGATAATTAAAAGTTTATTCCTATATTTGTGGCCGTCAAAACACTTGCACGGCCTTTTTTTGTGGCCTTTGTCAAGAATCCCAAACTTTTTTATGCATACTTTATTCGAATTGGATAAAATGAGCCGTGAACAGCTCGAATCCATCGCTAAAGACCTGAATATCAAGGTCTCTAAGAAAACTTCATCAGAAAATATCGCATTTGAGATCCTGGATGCCGAAGCCCGTGCAGAGGCCGCCGCGCCTGTGGCAAAGCCAAAGAAGCGCCAGGCCAGGAAGCCGGCTGCCAAGGCTGAGACCGCCCCAGCTCCTGCCGTTCAGGCAGAGCCTGCACAGGCCGCTCAGTCCGACGCCCCCAAGGCCCAGGAGCCTAAGAAAAGAGGCCGTAAGCCGGCCGTGAAGGCTCCGGCTGAGGCAGAGCCCGCCGCACCGCAGGAGGCGCCTGCAACGCCTCAAAAAGAGGCCGTTGCCGCCGAACCTAAGAAGCGCGGCCGCAAGGCATCCTCAAAGAACAACAATAACAAGCAGGCCCCTGCCGAGCAGCAGGCAGCAGAGCCGGCAAAGCAAGCCCAGGAGGCCCCTTCAGAGCAGAGACAGCCCCGTCCTGAGCAGAAACCCCAGAACCAGCCTCAGCAGCCCAGGCCTCAGCAGCCTCAGAAACCCGCTCTCGTAGAGTTTGAAGGGACGGTAGAAGCCACCGGCGTCCTTGAGATTATGCCTGACGGATACGGCTTCCTGCGCTCATCTGATTATAATTACCTGAATTCCCCGGACGACATCTACGTGTCCCAGAACCAGATCCGCACCAATGCGCTCAAGTCGGGCGACACCGTCACCGGAGAAATCCGCCCTCCCAGGGAAGGTGACAAATACTTCCCTTTGGTCCGTATCAAATACATTAACGGACGCACCCCGGAATACATCCGTGACCGCGTTCCTTTCGACTTCCTCACCCCTCTCTTCCCAGATGAGAAATTCAACCTCCTCGGCAAGGGCCACAATTCTGACATTTCCTGCCGGATAGTGGATCTCTTCGCCCCTATCGGCAAAGGACAGCGAATGATGCTCCTCTCCCCTCCTAAGAGCGGTAAGACAATGCATCTCAAGTCCCTGGCAAACGCCATTGCGGACAACCATCCCGAGGTTTACGAAATCGTTCTTCTCATAGACGAGCGTCCTGAAGAGGTTACCGATATGGAGCGCAGCGTGAAGGCAGAGGTCATCGCTTCCACCTTCGATGAGCCTGCAGAAAGGCACGTGAAGGTTGCCAACATGGTGCTCGAGAAAGCCCGCAGGCTGGTAGAGTGCGGCCACGACGTCGTCATCTTCCTTGATTCAATAACAAGGCTTGCGCGTGCGTATAACACCGTACAGCCTGCATCAGGCAAGGTGCTCACCGGTGGAGTTGACGCCAACGCCCTGCAGAAGCCCAAGCGCTTCTTCGGCGCAGCGCGCAACATAGAAGGCGGAGGCTCGCTCACCATCATCGCCACCGCGCTTATAGAAACAGGCTCCAAGATGGAAGAGGTTATCCTTGAGGAGTTCCGCGGAACCGGCAACAGCGAGGTTCAGATGGACAGGGCCCTGAGCAACAGGCGTATCTTCCCTGCAGTCAATATCCTAC